>SKWV01000195.1 GCA_007128755.1 Trueperaceae bacterium | reverse complement strand
GCTCGGGACCCGCCGCCATCGCCGGGTACCCGCACGTCACCGTGCCGGCCGGCTACGTCCACGGCCTGCCCGTGGGGCTGTCGTTCTTCGGCGGCGCGTACCGCGAAGGACCGCTGCTGGCATACGCCCACGCCTTCGAGCGGGCGGCCGACGTTCGGCGGGCGCCGACGTTCGTGAAGGGTGTCGGCTGAGGTCCGGGGCGCAGTGGGCGGCAGCCGTCACGTCCTCGGGGTGAGGAGCGCCACCGCCGCGCTGGCCGACGTCGCGACTGACGCCGCTAGGGATCGACGAGCCGCCGGTAGCGCTCGTACGCCTCGTCGTAGCCGCTCCTCGTCTCGGACGCCGGAGGGGTCTCGGCCCCGACCCGAACGACGGCGTCGAGCGTTCCAGCGAGGTCGTCCATGGCTCCGAGCGCGTACCCCGCCGCGATCGCCGTGCCGAGGGCGCCGGCGTCTTGCTCGAGCAGGAGCCCGAGCGGCCGCCGGGTGGCATCGGCCGTGATCCGTCGCCACAGGGGACTGCGCATCCCTCCGCCACCGAGCACCCACTCCTCGGGCTCCTGGTGGTGCCGCGCGAGCACCTCGAGGTTGTGGCGGATGGAGAAGCTCACCCCTTCGAGCACTGCCCGGGCGAGGTCGCCGCCGTCGTGAACCCTTCCGAGCCCGGCGAACAGCGCGCGTCTTCCTGGGTGGTAGTCGGGGCTGCCACTCCCGGTGAGGAAGGGCGCGAACGTCACCCCTCGCGCGCCGGGCTCCGAGTCGGCC
Source organism: Trueperaceae bacterium (assembly GCA_007128755.1). Taxonomy (GTDB): domain Bacteria; phylum Deinococcota; class Deinococci; order Deinococcales; family Trueperaceae; genus SKWV01. The sequence goes on along the minus strand of SKWV01000195.1, from coordinate 4,237 downwards.
GCGCGCTCCAGCACGCGCTCCAACGTCTCATCGGCCGAGCCTCCCGCGATCGACGCGATCACGTCGGCGAACCAGCGCAGACCGAGCCCGCCGGTGAAGAGCGACGCCATCACGTAGCACCGGCCCGGCAGCGCATGCGGGTGGTAGGTGAAGCGCCCGCGCAGCGCCCGCGTCGGCGCAGCGACGACCTGCGTGATCTGCCCGGAGGTCCCGAGCGTGATCGCGACGCGCCGGCTCGACAGCATGCCGGCCCCGAGCACGCTCGCCGCCATGTCGGCCATGCCGGTGATCACCGGCAGGCCGGCCGTGAGGCCCAGCTGATCGGCGGCCTCGCGCGTGAGGTCACCCGCGATCTCGAGGCTCTCCCGCAAGGGCGGGACGATCTCGGGCGGCAGCTCCAGTCGATCGATCAGGTCGGTGTTCCAGGTCCGGGTGTCGAGGTCGACGAGGAGCGTGTTGCCCGCGTCCGTCGGATCGGCGGCGAGCGCACCGGTGGCCCGAAGCCGCAGGTAGTCCTTGGCGCCCACGATCACCCGCGTCCGGGCGAACGACGACGGCTCGTGCGTGCGGAACCAGAGGAGCTTCGGGAGCGTGAAGGCGCTCAACGGGAGGTTGCCGGTGGCGTCCGCCACGGCCTCTCCGTGACGGCGATCCAGCCACGCCGCCTCCTCGACGCCCCGTACGTCCCCGATCGTGATGGCGGACCGGAGCGGACGGAGGTCGTGACCGAGCGGGAGGAGCACGCTCATGTGTCCCGAGAACCCCATGGCGCTCACGACGACACCCGCCGGAGCCGCATCGAGACAGGCGCGAGCCGCCCGCACGGCGGCGTCCCACCAGTCGTCGGGGGATTGCTCCACCCGCCCCTCGCTCGTGCTGTGGGTCGGGTATGCGGCGGATCCCTTCGCGACGACGGCCCCCGCCTCCGCGAGGAGCAGGGCCTTGGCGGAGGACGTGCCCAGGTCGATTCCCAAGAAGGCGCGTGTCACGTCAGCTCTTCAGCGCCCCTGCCGTGAGGCCCTCGACGAAGTAGCGGCCGACGAAGGCGAACAGGATCACCACGGGCAGCGCCATGAACACGGCGCCCGCCGCGAGCAGTCCCCAGTCGATCTGGTACTGCCCGATGATCGAGGCGAGCCCCACCGGCAGCGGCCGCTTCGCGTGCTCGATGATCAGCTGCGATGCGAACGGGTACTCCGTCCACACCGTGATGAACGTGAAGATCGAGATCGTCGCCATGCCTGGGCGCAGGATCGGGAAGATCACGTACCAGAGCACCTGGAAGAAGTCGGCGCCGTCGAGCGCCGCGGCCTCCTCGAGCTCATAGGGGACGGACTCGAGGAAGGCGCGCATGAGCCACACGCTGAAGGGAGCCGTGAAGGTGACGTTCACCACCACCAAGCTCCACAGGCTGTTGATCAACCCGAACTGGGCCATGATCTGGAACAGCGGGATGAGGAGCAGGATGCTCGGGAACACGTACGTCCCGACCAGCAGCCTGAGCAGCAAGAAGCGCCCGGGGAACTCCAGGCGGTACACCGCGTACGACGCGAGCGTCGCCATCGGCACCGTGATGAGCGTGGTGCCCAACGCGATCGTGAGGCTGTTGAGCAGGTAGCGCGGGTAGTCGGTCGAGGCGAACAGCTTCTGGAAGTTCTGGAGCGTGAAGGTCTGGGGGACGAGCGTCGGCGGGTAGCGGATGACCTCCGGAGGCGTCTTGAGGCTCGAGATCGCGATCCAGTAGAACGGGGCGAACACCAGCACGAGGAGCAACGCGACGAGCACCCAGTTCGGGAGGAGACGCACGATGATGCGCTTCACCGGCGCCTCCTCAGGTCGCGTCCCCAGCCGTACTGCAGGAACAGCACGACGAACACGAGCAGGAACATCATCATGAACAAGGAGGCCGCCGCGGCGCTGCCGAGCCGGAAGCGCGTGAACGCCTCCTCGTAGATGAAGATCGGGAGCGTCGCCGTCCCACCGGACGGACCGCCGCGCGTGAGCAGCCAGATGACGTCGAACACGTTCGCGGACCACAGCGTGCCGAGCAAGCCCAGCACGTACAGCACCGGCCGCAGCAGCGGCATCACCACGTGCCACCAGGTCTGGTTCTCCGTCGCCCCGTCCACCATGGCGGCCTCACGCAGCTCGGTCGGGATGTTGCGCAGCGCGGCGAGGAGGATCACGGTGAGGAGCGGGAACCAGCGCCACGAGTTCACGAAGATCGTCGTGGCCATGGCGATGCTCGGTTGTGCGAAGAAGCTGATGGGAGCGTCCACCAGCCCCACCGACTGGATGCCGTAGTTGACGACGCCGATGCCGCTGAGCATCCAGCGCCAGATGATCACCGCCGCGACGCCGGGGATGACCCAGGGCAAGATGATCCAGATCTGCATGAACCTCGTGAAGGCGGTCCGCCGATACAGGAGCCGCGCGACGGTGAACGCCAACGTGACTTGCACCAGGCCGTTGCCGATCACCCAGACGAGCGTGTTGCGGGCCGACTGCCAGAACCGCTCGGAGCCCAGGATCCGCTGGAAGTTCGCGAGCCCGGCGAACTCCGCCGCCGTGCCGAAGATCCCCGTCGTCGTGAAGCTCAGCTGCACGAGGTAAGCGATGGGGATCACGATCGTGACGATCAGCCAGATGCAGAGCGGGGCGAGCAACGCGAAAGCGAGCCAGGCGCGGCGACGGTGCATCAAGCGGCATCCTCACGAGAGCGCGGGGGCCCTGGAGGGACGATCTCGCCGTCCCTCCAGGGCGCGACGTTCCGGTTACGGGGCAGCGTCCTCCATCTCGCGCTGACCCCACTGCACGGCGGCTTCCGGCGACAGGCCGGTCACGACCATCTGCTGCACGACCTGCGACAGCAGGTTCTGCGCGCTGATCGGGCCGATCTCGTCGAACACCTGGCCGGTGGTGAACCCGAAGAGCGCCCCGTACTGCGAGTTCTCGATCATCGTCTCCACCTGCGCGCCGTACGCCACCACCAGCGGGTCTTCCCAGAACGTCGCGGCGTCCTGGCCGTCCGCCGTCACGGGCAAGAACAGGCCGGGCTCCATCGTCAGGAAGCGCCCGTACGTCTCCGGCTCGAGGAGGTAGGCGAGGAAGCGCTCGGCACCGTCTCGACGATCCTCGTCCGTCGTCAGGATCATGGCCGCGTTGGAGTAGTAGATGTTGCCGCGCTGGCCGCCCTCCTCCGGGACCGGAATCGTGACGACCTGGAGGTTGTCGGCCGGCTCGTCGGTCTGCTGATCGAACGTGGTGATGACCGTGAACTGGACGATCATCGGCACCTGACCGGCGGCGAACGCAGCCTCCGCGTCGCCCCAGATCCAGTTGACGCTGTCGGGCGGCGAGTACTGGTACAGGCGCTCGTACATCTCGAACGCTCGAACGGTCTCGGGGTTGTCGAACCGGATGCTGCCGTCTTCGTCGAAGATGTCCTCGGCGCCCGCGGTGATCATGAAGTTGTAGATCACCTGATCGGTGTAGAGCGACCGGCTACCCGGAATGCCGATACCGTAGCGGCCATCGCCGGTGAGGGCCTCGGCCGCCTCCAGGAGCTCCTCCCACGTGGACGGAGGATCGATGCCTGCGTCCTCGAGCACGTCCGCCCGGTACCAGAGGCTCATGACCATGCCGTACATCGGCACCGCCCACACCTCGCCGTCGTACGTGTACGGGTCGATCGCGGCGTCCAAGAAGCCGTGCTCCTCATCGAGGCGCTCGGCGAGCTCCGTGACGGGTTGCACCGCCCCGGTGGCGCGCATCGTGACGGTGAAGTCCGGGATCGTGAACAGGATGTCGGGCTGGATGCGCGCTCGCACGGCGCCGAGCGCCAGTGGCACGACGTCGCCCCAGTTCTGCACTTCCTGCACGACCCGAACGTCGGGGTTGGCCGCGTTGAACGCGTCGATGAGCTCCTGCATGCGCTCCACGCGGTACGGGGGCTGCTCCATGTGCCACACCCGCACCTCCGTCTGCGCGAACGCGAAGCCGTACGCGACGACCAGGATGAGTACCAGGACCTTCCGCATGTAGCTCCCTCCTCACAGGTGACGCACTCGCGTGCGGTACCGACGAACCAACTCCGCGTTGTGCTCCTTCGCGCCCGGCATGTTGCTGCTGATGTAGATGGGCGCCGAGACTCCCTTCGCCTCCAGCATCGAAATGATCTCAGCCACCACGGCGTTCCAGATGAACGCACCCGCCACCGTGCTGACGGAGGCGGCGC
>SKWV01000280.1 GCA_007128755.1 Trueperaceae bacterium | reverse complement strand
GCCCTTCGTGCGCTACGGGGCGCTGTGGCCGGCGGCCCTGGCGACGCTCGGCCTCATCGTCACGATCGGGGCCTCCGTCCAGCGCAGGACGTGACGGGCGCGAACGAGGGCGGCGGCGCGGCGCGAGAGTGGACGTGGCGCCGGCCCGGGCGTAGGATGCGCACGCGATGAACCTGGTCCTGGTAGGTGGCGGAGAGAACGGCGTGCAGATCGCGGAGGCGCTGCATCGCTCGCACAACGTGACCGTCATCGACGTCGACGAGAGTCGCGCCGAGGCCTTCGAGCAGCTCGACGTGCGCTTCATGCGCGGCAACGGCGCCGATCCCGACGACCTCCGCGCCGCGAACGCCGACAAGGCCACGGCCTTCATCGCCTGCACCCTCAACGACGACATCAACGTGCTCTCCTGTCTCGCCGCCAAGGGCATGGGAGCCAAGGAGACGATGGCGTTCGTGACCCGGGAGCGCTACGTCGCTGCCTTCCGGCAGCGCGGCGCCATGGAGTCGATCGGGCTCTCGATCGACCGCATCCTCTGGCCGCAACGCACGCTGGCCCACCAGATCGTGGAGATCGTGCGGGTGCCTCGGGCGCTCGACACGGCCACCTTCGCCAACGGCCGCATCAAGATGGTGGAGTACCGCCTCACGGCCAGCGATCCGTACCTCGGTGAGACGCTGGATCGGACGACGCTGCCCGACGGCGTCCTGGTGGTCGGCGTGGTGCGGCGGGACGACTTCATCGTGCCCACCGGCACCACGGTGCTCTCCGAGGGCGACAAGGTCGTGTTCATGGGGACGAACGACGCCGTGCGGCGCCTCGAGGGCCGGTTCGCGCCGTCGCGCCGGCGCCAGCGCGTCGCCGTCATCGGCGGCGGCAACGTCGGCTTCATGGTCGCCGAGGAGCTGCAGGAGTACGGGGTCGACCTGACCGTGATCGAGTCCGATGCCGGACGGGCGGAGAAGCTCGCCACGCACCTGCCCCGCGTCCTGGTCCTCCGTGGCGACGGTACCGACCTGGAGCTGCTGGAGCAGGAACGGATCGAGGACGCCGACGTCATCGTGGCGGTCACCTCCGACGACGCCACCAACCTGCTGGTGTCGCTCCTCGGCAAGCAGCTCGGCATCCCGAAGGTGATCACGCGCGTCGGCCGGTCGCGCAATCGCCGCCTGTTCGAGCGTGTCGGGATCGAGGCGCCCCTGACACCGCGCACGGCCGCGGTGCAGGAGGTGCTCAACTGGCTCAAGCTCGACCACGTCGATCACCTGGCGAGCATCGAGGACCGTGCGGAGGTGATGGAGGTGACGTTCCCCTACGGTGCTTCGCCCGGCGAGGTCCGGGAGCTCGGCGCCCCGACGAACAGCCTGATCGGCGCCATCGTGCGCAAGAACCGAGCGCTCGTGCCACGCGGCGACACCGTCATCCAGCCGGGAGATCACCTGTTCCTGATCACGACCCCCGACAACGTCGCGAGCGTCGAGGCGTGGCTGGAGCGGCACGAGCGCGGCCGCTCCGCCTAGCGATGCCGAACACCCGGCGAGGCCGCTTCGCGCCCTACGTCATCGGCACCGCGACGCTCGGTATGGCCGCCGCCCTCGCCGCCTTCGCGCTCTACGCCGTGGTGCAGGAGGAGGCCGCACGGCCGTTCCTGGTGACGGCGCTCGTCGCGGCCGCCGTCGGCGCACCGCTCCGCCTCGTCGGCCGCTCCGGCGTCGATCCGTCGCGCCGCGAGGCCCTCCTGAGCGTGCTCACGCTGTGGTCGCTCGTCCCGGTGATCGGCGTGATCCCCTACGTGCTGGGCGCCGGCATGAGCGGCCTCGACGCCCTCTTCGAGTCGGTGTCCGGGTTCACGGCGACCGGCGCGACGGCCATCACGGACTTCGAGGCGGTGCCGTCGAGCCTGTTCCTGTGGCGGGCGTTCACACAGTGGGTCGGCGGCATCGGCATCGTCGTCGTGTTCGTGGCGGTGTTCCCACAGCTGGCGATCGCCGGGCGCCAGATCTTCCACGCGGAGCTGCCAGGACCGACCGAGGATCGCTTCACACCGCGCCTGCGGACCACCGCGCTGGCCGTGCTGGGCGTGTACCTGGCGCTGACGGCCGCCTGCGCGCTGGCCTACGCGATCGCCGGCATGGCGGGGTTCGATGCGGTCGCCCACGCCTTCACCACGGTCGCCGCCGCCGGCTTCTCTCCTCAGGCCCGCTCGTTCGAGGCCTACGGCGCGATGATCGACGTGGTCGCCATCACCTTCATGACGCTGGCGGCGATCAACTTCGCGCTCCTCTACCGGGCGTTCTTGGGTCGGCCGCGCGATCTGCTGCGCGATCCGGAGCTGCGCACCTACGCGGTCATCGTGCTCGTGGCCGGCAGCATGCTGACCTGGCACTTGCATGACCTCTATGGCACCGGCGAGGCCGTGCGCCACGGCTTCTTCCAGACGATCTCGATCCTGACCACGACGGGGTACGCGTCGGCGGACTTCGACCTCTGGCCCGATCAGGCCCGCGTGGTGCTCGTGCTCCTCATGTTCGTCGGCGGTTCGGCGGGTTCCGCAGCCGGCGGCGTCAAGGTGATGCGTTGGATCATCATCGCGAAGCACACGACGCGCGAGGTCCGGCGGTCGCTGCATCCCCGCGCGGTCCTCCCGCTCCGGGTCGGCGCGCGCGTGATCCCCGAAGAGGTGCTGCGCGCCGTCGCGGCCTTCATCACGCTCTACGTCGTCCTGGTCGCATCGAGCTCGACCCTCTTGGTGTGGCTCGGCCACGACTTCGTCACGTCGTTCGTCGCCTCGGCCGCGACGGTGGGCAACGTCGGGCCGGGCCTCGGCCTCGTCGGACCGATGGCGTCGTACGCCGAGATCCACCCGATCGGCCGCGGCATGTTGATCTTCAACATGTACGCCGGCCGGCTCGAGATCGTGACCGTGTTCGTGCTGTTGACCATGGGCTGGTGGCGTCTGCCGCGCCGGTTCGAGCGCCGCGACGCCGTGCACGGCCTCGAACCGCAGGACGGGCCTCGCTCGAGCGTCGGGTGAGCAGCGTGAGGGGCTCGCGCTTCCGCTACGCGCCCTACGTGCTCGGCACGGGAGCGCTCGCGATCGGTGGGCTGCTGACGCCCTTCGCCCTGGCGGCCGCCGTCGCGGGTGAGGCGTGGCTGGGGTTCGCGGCCGGCAGCGCGCTGGCGCTCGCCGTGAGCCTCCCGCTGCGGCTCATCGGTCGGCCGCGGGTCGAGCCGGCGCGCCGCGAGGCGCTGATGGCGGTGCTGGCCACGTGGCTGCTGATCCCCGTCATCGGTGCGGTGCCGTTCGTCGTCGCCGGACCGTTCGGGCCCCTCGACGCGCTGTTCGAGTCGATGTCGGGCTTCACCACCACCGGCGCCACGATGCTCGTGGATTTCGAGGCCACCGGCCGCGTGCTCCTGCTGTGGCGTGCGCTGACGCAGTGGATCGGCGGTATCGGCATCATCGTCTTGTTCATCGCCGTGTTCCCGCCGCTCTCGATCGCCGGCCGCCAACTGTTCTTCACCGAGGCGCCCGGACCGACGGAAGAACGGCTGCTGCCACGGCTGCGCAACACGGCGACCGCCATCCTCGCCGTCTACGTCGTGCTCACCGCGGCCTGCGCCGTCGCCTACGTGCTCGTCGGGATGGGGCCCTTCGACGCCGTGGCTCACGCCCTCACGACGCTCTCCGCCGGTGGCTTCTCGCCGCACCCGCGCTCGTTCGAGGGCTACGCGCCGCAGGCGTCGTGGGTGGCGAGCGCCTTCATGGTGTTCGCCGGCGCCAACTTCGCGCTGCTCTATCGCGCTCTGGCCGGACGGCCGCGCGATCTGGGCCGCGACCCGGAGTTCCGAGCCTACGCGGCCATCATCGCCGCGGCCGCGGTCGGGCTCACGCTGCTGCTCCTGGGTACCTACGGCTGGGCCGATGCGCTGCGTCACGGCGTGTTCCAGACGCTGTCGATCGTGACCAGCACGGGCTACGCATCGGCCGACTTCGCGCTCTGGTCGCCTCAGGCCGAGGGCGTCCTGGTGTTGCTCATGTTCATCGGAGGTTCGGCGGGCTCGGCCGCCGGGGGCGTCAAGGTCGTGCGCTGGCTCATGCTGGCGGGCCACACGGCCCGTGAGGTGCGGCGGGTCCTCCATCCCCGCGCCGTCCTGCCGCTGCGTCTCGGCCGGCGGATCGTCCCCGAGGAGGTCACGCGCGCCGTGGCGGCGTTCATCACGATCTACTTCGCGCTCGCGGCCTTCAGCACGCTGGCGCTGATGCTGCTGGGGCACGACGCGGTGACGGCGTTCACGGCGAGCGTGGCCTGCCTCGGCAACATCGGCCCGGGCCTCGCCTCCGTCGGCCCGATGCTCTCGTTCTCCGAGCTGCACCCCGTCGCGAAGGGGCTGCTCATCTTCGCGATGTACGCGGGGCGGCTCGAGGTGGTGACGGTGTTCGTGCTGTTCGTCCCGGGCTGGTGGCGGTTGCCGCGCCGTGGGCGTGGTTGGATGCACCCGGCCTGACGCGACCACCGGTCGGGTACGCTTGTCGGCATTCCACCGCAGGAGGTCCCCATGAGCGACCACATCACCTCGGTGCTCAACGAGGAGCGCCGCTTCCGCCCCGCCCAGGGGTTCCGCACCCGCGCGCGCTTGAGCGACCGGGAGGAGTACGAGCGCCTGTACCGGCAATCGCTGGACGATCCCGACACGTTCTGGGGGGACGTCGCGTCCGAGTTGCACTGGTTCGACCGCTGGACGAGCATCCAGGAGTGGCAGGAGCCGCACACGCAGTGGTTCGTGGGCGGTACCACCAACCTCTCGTACAACTGCCTCGACCTGCAGGTCGAGCGCGGGCTCGGGAACAAGGTCGCGTTCTTCTGGGAGGGCGAGCCCGGCGACCGACGCGTGATCACGTACTCCGACATGCTCGCCGAGGTGAGCCGCTTCGCCAACGTCCTCAAGAGCCGCGGCGTGGGGCGCGGCGACGTGGTGGCGATCTACCTGCCGATGGTGCCGGAGGCGGCCGTGGCGATGCTCGCGTGCGCCCGCATCGGCGCGACGCACTCCGTCG
>SKWV01000192.1 GCA_007128755.1 Trueperaceae bacterium | reverse complement strand
CGGGTCGAGCTCGCGCCCGGCTGACCGTCCGCGGCGGCGTCGCGATCAGCCGGCCGCGTCCACCTCGGCCACCGCCGCGGCTCCGATCACCCCCGCGTCTGCCCCCAGCTCGGCCACGCGCACGATCACGCCCGGGTACCCGTCGAGCGCCTCGGCCACCGCGGCGCGCACGAGGTCGATGTAGAAGTCGCCGCCCGTCGCGACGCCTCCCCCCAGCACGAACCCGTGCGGGTCGACCACCTTGACCATGTTGGCGAGGCCGATGCCCGTGAACCGAGCGGCGTTGCGGACGATCACGAGCGCGCGTCGGTCCCCCCCGCGCGCCAGGTCGAAGAGCTCCTCGGTGGCCATGGACCGGGAGAAGACGTAGCTCGCGTCGCGCGCCATCGCTCGGCCCGCGGCGATCGACTCCCACGTCCCCGTGTGGCCGTCGCCGCCGCTCGGGCCACCGGGCAGCAGCACCATGTGGCCGATCTCGCCGGCGAGGCCGTTGGCGCCGCGCAGCACCTTGTCTCCGACGAACAAGCCGCCACCGATCCCGGTCGACAGCGTCACGTAGACGCTCGTCTCGAGGTCGCGCGCCGCCCCGTAGCGGTGCTCGGCGTACCCCGCCGCGTTGGCGTCGTTCTCGAGCACCACCGGCAGCGCGAGGCGCGCCTGCAGCGCCTCGACGAGCGGCGCGTCCTCGAGCCCGGCGATGTTGGGCGCGAAGCGCACGCGGCCCCGGACGAAGTCGAGCGGCCCCGGGCAGCCGATGCCGACCGCGCTCACCTCGTGGTGATCGGCCAGGAGCGGCCGGGCGGCGGCGACCAGCGCCTCGAGCACGTCGTCGAAGCCCGTCTGCGGCGTGTCGACCCGGCCGCGCGCGAGGATCCGGCCGTCCGCCACGACCGCCGCGGCGATCTTCGTCCCGCCGAGGTCGAGCCCCAGCGTCGACATCAGCGCACCCCAGGAGCGGCGGCGCCCGCGGCGCGCCCCTCCAGCAGCTCGCGGGCGGCCTCGGCCATCATGCCCTCCTCATCGGTGGCGATGACGAGGACGGCCACGTCGCTGTCGTCGGCGTCGATCCGGGGCCCGTGCGCGGCGTTGCGCGCCTCGTCGACGCGGATCCCGAAGTCGCCCAGACCGGCGAGGGCGTCGCGCCGCGTCGCCACGTCGTGCTGCCCGATGCCGCCCGTGAACACGATCGCGTCGAGCCCGCCCATCGCGAACGAGAGCGACCCGATCATGATGCGGATGCGGTAGGTGAACACGTCGAGGGCGAGGCGCGCGTCGGCGTCGCCCTCACCCTCCGCGGCCCGCAGGTCGCGCACGTCGTTGGAGCGGCGCGAGAGGCCGAGGAGGCCCGAAGCGCGGTGCAGGTCGGCGTCGAGCTGGGTGACCGTCATGCCCTCGCGGAGCAGGTGGAGCAGGACGCCGGGATCGATGCTGCCGGGGCGCGAACCCATGACCAGACCGTCGAGCGTCGTCAGGCCCATGCTCGTGTCGATGGAGCGGCCGCGATCGACGGCGGCGGCGCTGCAGCCGTTCCCGAGGTGGAGCGAGACGATGCGGAGCTCCTCGCGGCGCCGGCCCAGGAGCTCGGCGGCGTGACGGGTGACGCCGTCGTGGGAGGGGCCGTGGAAGCCGTAGCGGCGGACGCCGTGGTCCGTGTACCACGAGATCGGGACGGCGTAGCGGTAGGCGCGCGGCGGCAGCGTCGCATGGAAGGCGGTGTCGAAGACGCCGACGTGCGGCAGATCGGGGAGCACCCGGCGAGCCGCGCGCACGCCCGCCAGGTTGCCGGGGAGGTGGAGCGGCGCCAGCTTGACGAGGCCCTCGAGGTCGGCGACGGTCGCGTCGTCGAGGAGGACGGGCGCCGTGTAGCGCTCTCCCCCGTGCACGACGCGGTGGACGACGGCGCCGAGGGTACCGAGATCCTGCCGGTCGGCGAGCGCGCCCAAGCAGGCGTGCAGCGCGTGCTCGAGGTCGGGCATGGCGGGCGCGTCGGGCAGCGGCACGTCGCCCCGCCAGGTGGGGGCGTCGCCGAGCCGTTCGACGGTGATGGCGTGGCCGGCGGGGCGGCGGCTCACCTTGAGGCTCGAGGAGCCGGCGTTGATCGCGAGGACGTCGGTGTCAGGCATGGCGCTCCCTCGTTCGAGACGCGCCAGCGTACCAGGCTCGCGCGCACGGCGCGACGCGCGGAACCCGGCCGGCACGCGGCCTTGAGTCCAGAAGGCTCAAGTTTTGTATAAGGTCACACCGACAGGCTGACGCCACTCGGGTACCCTGAGCGTGCGAGGAGGTACGCCGTGTTCAAGCTCTTCACACTCGAAGGGGCCACTCGGTTGCTGCCGGTCGTCGAGACGCACCTCGCGACCCTGCAAGGAGCCGTGCACGACGCGGCGTCCCTGCGCGCCGCAGCCATGACCGCGCGCGACGGGAGCGTCGCGGCCCGCAACCTGCTGCACGAGGTGGCGTTCGTCGTCAACGTCGCGCATGACGCCAAGGCCGAGCTCGATCGCCTCGGTGTCGAGGTGACGGACGCCGAGCACGGAGCCGTCGCGTTCCCCGCGCAACTCGGTGGCGAGGTCGTCTCGCTCACGTGGCGCCGCGGTCAGGATGCCATCACCCACTACCGACGCCTGAGCGGAGACGGCGAGGCGTCGCCTGCCGAACAGCCGCTGGAGCGTCATCCCAGCAAGCTCGCCGACTGACGCGTACGACCGACCGTGACCGGAAGCGCCGCCGCGCTTCCGGTCACGGTCGTATGAGCGCCGGCCGGAAGCCGAGATGATCCGCGGCGACGAACCGCACCACCGCGTCGCCGACGCTCGGCACGATCACGGGGGTGCCGCCGTGCACGTGCCCGAACACCACCGCGTCCGGCGAGGCCGCCCGCACGACCTCCAGCATCTCCGAGGGCTCGCCGCGATGGTTCGTGGGCGGGAAGTGGAGCATGATCACCAGGAAGCCGCTCCCCAGCGCCGCCGCCGCCGCCAGCGAGAGGCCGAGCCGCTTGACCTCGCGGTCGTAGATGCGCGCGTCGTGCTCCTCGAAGCCGTGTGAGCCCGGCGCCACCCAGCCGCGCGTGCCCGCGACGACCACGTCCCCCACCCTGACGGCGTCGTTCTGGATGGCCCACATGCCCTCGGGCAGCACCGTCCTGAGCTTGCGCAGCGATGGCCACCAGTAGTCGTGGTTGCCGCGCAGCAGCACCTTCTTGCCCGGCAGCGCGGCGATGGCCTCGAGGTCGACGAGCGCGTCGGCGAGGTGCATCGCCCAGGAGATGTCGCCGGGCACGAGCACCAGGTCGTCGTCGCGGACCTCCCGGCGCCAGCCCTCGAAGAAGGCGTCGGGATGCCCTTCCCAGGCAGGCCCGAACACGGTCATCGGTTTCGGATGCGCGCCCGAGAGGTGCGGGTCGGCGATGGCGAGGACGCGCATGCGCGCCAGTCTATCGTTCCCTCACGATGCGGCGGCGCTCAAGGCCACAGCGGCACGCCCGTCCGCTCGACGCCGGCGCCGCTCAAGTCGCCGGCGATGGCGCGCGCGGAGCGACCATCGGGAGCGCGCCACTGCGGCCACGCCTGCGCGAGCGGGATCATGACGAAGGCCCGCCGGGTCGCCTCGGGATGCGGCAGCACCAGCTCGGGCGCGCGCCGCTCCACGTTAGCGAAGGAGACGAGGTCGAGGTCGAGCAGGCGCGGTCCCCACCGTTCGCGCCGAAGGCGCCCCGCGGCAGCCTCGAGCGCCAGCAGCGCGTGCAGCAACCGCTCGGGCGAGCCCCAGGCCGGCGCCGGCCGCATCACCAGCACGGCGTTGCGATAGGCCGGCTGCCCGGGTGGGCCCCCGACCGGCTCGGTCCGGTACACGTCCGACGCGGCCGTCACCCGCCCGAGCCGAGCCAGCGCCGTCGCCGCCGTGCGCAGCGCACGATCGGGATCGCCGAGGTTGGCGCCGAGCGCGATCACGGCCAGGCCCGCTCCCGTGGCCTCCACATTGCCGACGGGGCCCTCAGGCGATCCGGTCACCGTCACCGCCGAATGCGTCGCCCTCGCGACGCCGGTGGATCTCGACCATCACGTCGCCGACCGCGCCAGGCAGCGGCGCATGCGGCTTGTGGACCCGGACCGTGACGGCTCGCGCCAAGCGTTCGGAGTCGAGGATGTCGCGCGCGAGCCGGTGCGCGAGCGCCTCGATGAGCCGGTAGCGCTCCCCCGTCACGACCCGCCGCACCAGCTCGTAGACGCGCGCGTAGTCGATGGTGCGCGCGAGGTCGTCCGTGGCCGGGAGATCGGCCTCGATCTCGAGGTCGACGATGAACGGCGCACCCAACCGCGCCTCCTCCTCGAACACGCCGTGGTAGCCGTGGAAGCGCATGCCCGAGAGCACCACCCTAGCCATCGAGCCAGCTCCGGACGGCGAGGCCCTGGACGTGCGCCGCGACGTCGTGGGCACGAACCATGGCGGCGCCGAGCCGCGCGGCCTCGAGGTGGACCGCGAGGCTGGCGGGGTCGCGCTTCGCCGCGACGCGCTCACCGGTGACCTCGCCCAGCGTGCCCTTGCGCGACGCGCCCACCATCACCGGCCGTCCCAGCGCCGCCAGGGCTCCGGTCGCCAGCAGCAGCGCCCGATTGTGCTCCGTCCGCTTCCCGAAGCCGAAGCCCGGATCGAGGATCACGGACGGCACCCCGGCCGCGTCGGCGGCCTCACCCGCGTCCCGCAGCCACGCTCCCACCTCGCTCACGACGTCGTCGTAGCGCGGATCGTCCTGCATCGTGCGCGGCTCGCCGCGCATGTGCATGATCACCGCCGGCACCCCCGCCTCGGCGACGAGCGCGCGCATCGCCGGGTCGCGCAGGCCGCGCACGTCGTTGACGAGGTCGACGCCGGACGCCAGCGCCGCCGCCGCCACCTCGACCGAGCTCGTGTCGATGGAGAGGCGCGCGTCCGGCTCGGCCGCTCGCAGCGCCCGCACGACGCCGATCACCCGCTCGAGCTCCAGCGCGGCCGGCACGGCTTCGGAACCCGGCCGCGTCGACGCCCCGCCGACGTCGAGCACGGCGGCGCCGGCACGCCAGGCGGCCCGGG
>SKWV01000438.1 GCA_007128755.1 Trueperaceae bacterium | reverse complement strand
GTGTTCGCCCTGCGCGCCCTGCGGCCCGAGCGGCTCACCGACCTGACGCCGGAGGAGTTCGAGGTCCTGCTCACGACGTTCGCCGACTTGGGCGTCGGCTGGCTCCCGCCAGGCTGGGCCGGCACGGCGATCTGGAGCGGCTTGGGCGGCGGCGTCTCGCCGGCGGCCGTCCTCCTCCTCGCGACCGCCGTCGTCTCCCTCTGGGGCGTCGGCCGGCTGGCGACCGCCGCCTACCGCGAGGGCTGGATCCGCGGCATCGACACCGCCCGCACGCGTCACGATCCGCGGCCGCGCGGCCCCGCCCTCTGGGAGGCGCCGCTGGCACGGCTCGGGCCGATCGGCGCGCTCGTCGTCAAAGACGTTCGAGCGCTGCTGCGCGATCCCGCGCAGTGGTCGCAGCTGCTCGTGCTGGCGGCGCTGGCGGGCGTGTACCTCGTGTCGACGGCGAGCCTGGAGGTGGAGGGGCAGCGCTTCCGCGACGCCCTGGGCACGCTCAACGTCGCGTTCCTGGGCTTCCTGCTCGCCGGCGTCGGCATCCGCCTCGCCTTCCCCGCCGTGTCGCTCGAGGGGGAGGGGTGGTGGCTGGTACGGACCTCGCCGCTCGGGACGACGCAGCTGGTGCTGGGGAAGTTCCTGCACGTGCTGCCCACCCTGCTCGCGCTGGGCCTCGGCCTCGGCGTCGCGCAGGCGCTCCTGCTCGACGTGTCGCGCGTGCTGGCGACGTCGTCGATCGTGGCCGGAGCCTGCGCGGCCGTGGCGATCTCGGCCCTGGGCGTCGGCCTCGGCGCCGCGTTCCCGCGCTTCGACGCCACCAACCCCGCCGAGGTCCCGATGTCGCCCGGCGGGCTGCTCTACATGACGACGGCGCTGCTCTACGCCGCCGCGCTCACGGTCGTGCTCGCCTACCCGTCGTGGCGCGCGCTCGTCGATCCGACGACCGCCGTGTGGGGGAGCGCCGAGGGTCGACTCGTCCTCGCGCTCGCCGTCGTCCTCACCGCCCTCGTCTCGGCGCTCGCGCTGGCGATCGGCACGATCCGCCTCCACCGCCTCGAGCTCGGCAACGACTAGACGCTCGGCCCCGCGGCCCGGACCTCGTCCCGGACGGACGACGAGAACTTGGCGAAGTTCTCCACGAACATGCCCGCCAGGCGCTTCGCCTGCACGTCGTACGCCTCGCCGTCGCTCCACGTGCGCCGCGGGTCGAGGAGCTCGTCGGGCACGCCCGGCGCCGTCAGCGGGACCTCGACGCCGAAGTTCGGGTCGATACGCGTCTCCACGCCGTCGAGCGCCCCCGAGAGCGTCGCGTCGATGAGCGCGCGCGTGTGGCGGAGCTCGATGCGCGACCCCTCGCCGTGCGGGCCGCCGGTCCAGCCGGTGTTCACCAGCCAGACGCGCGCGCCGTGGTGCGCCAGCCGCTCGCCGAGCATCTCGGCGTAGCGGGCGGGCGGCAACGGCATGAAGGGGGAGCCGAAGCAGGCCGAGAAGGTCGCCTGCGGCTCCGTGATGCCACGCTCGGTCCCGGCCACCTTCGCGGTGTAGCCCGAGAGGAAGTGGTACTTCGCCTGCTCGTTCGTCAGGCGGCTGATCGGCGGCATCACGCCGAACGCGTCGGCCGTCAGGAAGATCACGTGATCGGGATGGCCGGCGCGGCCCGTCTCGCTGGCGTTGGCGATGAACGACAGCGGGTAGGCCGAGCGGGTGTTCTCCGTCTTGTGGCCGTCGTCGAAGTCGATGGCCCGCGTGACGGGATCGATCTCGACGTTCTCGAGCACGGCGCCGAAGCGCGTGCTGGCCTCGTAGATCTCGGGTTCGGCCTCGGGCGAGAGCTTGATGGCCTTGGCGTAGCAGCCGCCCTCGAAGTTGAAGACGCCGTCGTCGGACCAGCCGTGCTCGTCGTCGCCGATCAGCGTGCGACGGGAGTCGGCCGACAGGGTCGTCTTGCCGGTGCCGGAGAGGCCGAAGAAGAGCGCGACGACGCCGTCCTCGCCGATGTTGGCGGAGCAGTGCATCGGCAGCACGCCCATCTGTGGCAGGGCGAAGTTGAGGGCGCCGAAGATCGACTTCTTCATCTCGCCGGCGTACTCGGTGTTCGCGATCAGGACGAGGTGGTTGGTGTAGTCCACCGCGATGCAGGTGCTGCTGCGGGTGCCGTGCCGCGTGGCGTGGGCCTTCACGGACGGCAGGTCGAGGACCGTCCAGCCGAACCGCTCGCTGGCGGCGGGGTGGCCGCTGCGCACGAACAGGTTGCGCACGAACAGGCTGTGCCAGGCGCGCTCCGTCACGACCCGCACCGGGATCTGCACGCTCGGGTCGGTGCCTGCGAACAGCTCCTGGACGAACAGCGGCTTGTCCGCCGCGGCGTCGAACATGTCTTCCTGCAGCCGCAGGAAGTGCTCGCGCGTCATGGGCTGGTTGACGCTGCCCCAGTCCACGGTGTCGGCGGTGGTGGCGTCACGGACGATGAACTTGTCCTTGGGCGAGCGTCCCGTGAACTTGCCCGTGTCGGCGACGAGCGGACCGCCGGCGGCGATCAACGCCTCGCCGCGCAGGACGGCGTGCTCGTAGAGCGCCGCCGGGGAAGCGTTGTAGATGGCGTTGACGAGCGGTAGCCTCAGGTTCGGCGTGTTGTCTTCGTGGTAGTCGGCCATGGGATGGTCTCCTCGTTTCGGGCGGCGCACGGACTGGCGAGCTTCCCGTTTATACCAGCGTGCGTGATCGGCGACTCACCACCTGATGGTCACGCCGAAGCGCGCCGTCTGGCTCGACGAGCCCACGTCGAGCTCGGCCTCGAACGCGAACGTGCGGCTCACGTCGTAACGGACGGAGGCGGCGAGCGAGGGCACGGGGGCGTTCGTGGCGATCGAGGGGAAGTCGATCCGGCCCGCGAGGTCGAAGGCGACCGGCCCGAGCTCGTACGTGAAGGCCAGCTCGTTCGTGACGGCGAACTCGCGCTCCGCGTCGTCGAACGTGCCCACGCGGTACGAGGCGAAGAGCTCATCGGAGAGGTAGCCGCCGAAGCGCAGCGAGACGCCGAAGGGGTCGCTGCGGCCGTCGAAGATGTCCGAGAGCGCCGTCGTGCGGATCTCGACCACATCGAGCCCGAGCGCCTCCGAGAGCGCCGCCTGGAGCTCGGCCACGACCAGGAGGTCGACCGCCGTGTCGAGGGCGCGCTGCGCGAACGTCGACGCCAGGGCCTCGGTGCCGCCACCGACCTCGATGCGCCCCAGCGCGATCAGCGACAGGAGCTCGAGCTCCGAGAGCCCACGCGTCCCGGCCGACAGGCCGTCGGCGCCACTGGCGACCTCGACCAGCGCGTCGCTGGTGAGCTGCGGCACCAGGTCCACGCTGACGGCGCCGTTCGGTCCCGACGTCGACACCTCCGCCTCGAAGCGGAGCACCACGTCGAAGCGCGGACCGGGCGGCGCCGTGAAGCGGATGCCGCTGCCGGCGACGCGCGCCTTCTCGAAGCGCGCTCGCGCCTCGATCTCGAGCACCGGCAGGATGCCGCGGGCGCTCTCGAAGCGGGCGACGCCGCGCGTGAGCTCCAAGTCCTGGCCGGAGAAGCGGAAGGTGCCGCGCAGGGCGTTGACGGCGCCCTCGAGCCGCGGGTCGGCGGCGTCGCCCGTCAGCGTGAGGTCGACCGACGCCTCCGCGGTGCCGATCGTCTCGGCGAGCGTGACGCGCTGCGGCGCCGTGATCCTGACGCCGTCGAAGCGCAGCAGCTGCAGCGCCGCGCGCCGGCTCGCCTCGTCGCGCACGGCCTCCGGTGGCTCGGCTCCCGCGCGCGCCTCGGCGCGCGCCGACAGGTCGAGCCGCGCCTGCGAGACGTCGATGCGGCCTCCCACCACGACGCCGTCGTCGACGCGCGCCCGCAGGTCGGCATCGACCGTGGCGCTGGCGACGAAGATGTCGGGGACGCCGATCACGAGGCCCTGCCCGACGCCACGGACGTCGAAGGGCGCCAGCGTCCCCTCGATCCGCAGCGGCGCGCCGAGCCGGCCGTCGAGGCGCACCGTGGGCGGGCTGCCGGCGCGTGAGCGCACGGCGGCGTCGACGTCGGTCACGCGGCCGATCACCGGGGCGTCGATGTCGCCGACGGCGCGGACGTCGGCCCTGACCAGCTCGAACGGCTGCAGGCGCACGATGCCGTCGCCGCTCACGCGGACCTCGCCGCCGAGCGGCGCCACGCCGCGCACCACGGCGGCGACGCCGAGCGACTCGCCGACGAGGTCCAGCGCCGCCTCGCTCATCTCGTAGCTGGTGCCGGCCACGCTGACGCGCAGGCCCTCGCTGCGCAGACGCAGGGTCGGATCGGCGAGGGTGCCCCGGCCGATCAGCTCGAGGTCGCCCTCGGCGGCGACACCGTAGCGCGCGAACGCCGGGATGAGGCCGAGCAGCGGCCCGAAGTCGGCGTCCTCGGCGACGAGCTCGAGGTCGAGCCGGTCGGGACGGATCTCACCGCGCGCGCTCCAGGTGCCGCTGCCGGCGAAACTGGCCTCGCGGATGACGAGCGCGCCGTCGCTGAGCTCGAACGTGACGGTGCCGTTCGTGACGACGCCGGCGCGCTCGAGGCGGATGTCCTCCGTCGCCAGCCGGAGGTCGAGCGCATCGGCGCGCGAGGGGTCCCAGCCGGCGCGCGCGACGCCCGTCACGAGCGCCGTCACGTCGCTCCGGCCGACGATCGCCTCGACCACGGTGTGCAGCGGGAACCGCTCGAGGCGTGCCAGCACGTCCGCCTGCCCATCGCGCCACGAGCCGGTGAGGATGGCCTGGCGGCGCGCGCCGACCTCGAGGCGGGCGTCGACGCCGCCGGCGTCGCCGGCGAGCGTCAGCGTCGACGGCAGGTCGGTGCCGGCCAGCGCCAGCTCCTCGGCGACCAGCTGGCCGATGAGCTGTCCGGCGCGCACGACCACCGAGCCGGTCACGATGCCGGTGACGCCCGGCGCCAGGTCGGTGAGCCATGGCAGGTCCTCGAGGTCGAGCGCCGAGACGCGCACGGTGCCCTCGAGCGTGTCGTCGGTGTCGGGCGCCCAGCCGGCGCGCGCCAGCGGCGCGAGCGGCACCGTGCCGCTCAGCGCGACC
>SKWV01000402.1 GCA_007128755.1 Trueperaceae bacterium | reverse complement strand
GTGACCGACCCAGAGGTTCGGGAGCGTGCCGCGGACGCGCTGCGTGTCGTCACCCTGGAGGAGGACCCAGTTCGTGCCCTCACTCGTGATGACGCCGTCGACGACCAGGTCTCCCCATACACCGATACCGGCACCGGCAAGTTGCACTTGGGCGCCTTCCTCGACCGTGAGGATGTATGCGCTCGCCGCCTTCGTCACGCGCGGGAAGATCGTGGCCGTGCTCGGGATGCGGACGGATTGGCCCGCCGTGAGGGGAACGCCCGCGGGCGACCAGTTGTTCTCGTTGTGCCAGTCTTGTGGACCCGCTCCATCGCCACCTACCCACGTCTTCACGAGGAGCGGGAAGATGGGCGTGAAATAGAAGCTGAAGCTCGTCAGCTCCGCCGAGATCGTCCCTGCTTCCATGTCGACGAGGCTCGGGAGCGCCGTGCTGCTCCCGTCCTCGTTGAGGCGATGGATGGCGAGTGGTACCAGGTCGATGTCCGTCGGAAGGTCGGAAGGGTCGAACGAGATCGTCAGCGTCACGGGCGTGAGGAACGTCAGTCCCGACGGCGACAACCGAACGACGCTCCCCGGGAGCACCGTGAAGGGCCCCACCACCTCATCGTCGGCGCGCTCGATCGTGATCGCGACTTCACGGTCGAGCGCGCCGGCGGGGATCGACAGGGAGATGCCAGGCAGGCTGAGCTCGCCTCCCTCTGGGCCGATGGTCGGCGCCGTGATCGTGCTCGCGCAGGACACGGCGAGGAGGGGGAGGAACACCGCAAGGAGCAGTGTGGCGAGCGAGGTGGCTGGGGTCGTGCTCCATCCGCTGTTCCGTGCCGAGAGAGAGACTGCGACCGGGTGGTTGCGTATGTTCACCGTGTGACGCTCCTGGAGATGCAACGGGCTCGTGGTGTCGCGGGTGGCGTCGCATGGAACGTTCCGCAACGAGGGACGCATGCCGTGAGTACCGACGCGCTTCGCGGGTGCAAAGGCCTCGGGTGCTCCCGCACGAGCGGGAGGTTGGTCGGGTCGAGTTGTCCCACCTCCCCGTGCGAGCGTCCTCGATGCCCCACTGCCGCTCGCGAGTACGATCGTGTTCAGACGAGCCAACGTGCTCGAACCGACATCGAGCACCATAACAACAAGGTTCTCATCCGTGTCAAGAGATGGCAGGATCAGGATGTGGTGCTGTGGTCGGATCACGGTTCGTGCATCTGGTGCCGGCCTACCGTCGCGTCGCAGCCCAGCCGCTGCTGTTGTACCTCGCACCTCGAACGAACGCAGGTAGACAAGATGAAGCTTTGCTACCGTTCATCGAAAGAAGTCTAGGGGCATTCGTCCCGACGAGGCGCCGCCTCGACGGGCCGTGGCACCGCCCTACGAGGAGGTCGAACAGCTCGATCGTCAGCGGTCCGATGCGCCATCTCGGGCCCACGCCGCGTGTGATGCCGTCATCGATCGGCTACGGCATGGACGCAACGTCATACGGTCGTCGACGGCGGGCTGCCCGACGCACCGGCCCAGGAGGGCAGCGGATGAGCAGCAAGAAGAAGCGCGACATCGATCCGAAAGAGCAACGAACCGACGACACGAAGGCTCTCAGCCGCCGTGACTTCCTGAAGAAGGGCGCGGCGGTCGGTATCGGCGCCGCGGTCCTGACCGGCGCGAGCACGGTCGCGGCGAGCACCGCGACGCCACACTCGGACATCGAGTGGGATTACGAGACCGACGTGTTGGTGGTCGGCGCGGGCGCGACGGGCATCCCCGCCGCCATCCGCGCGAAGGACCTCGGCGCCGACGTCATGATCGTCGACCAGAACTTCGATGCGGGCGGCGTGATGCTGCACAGTGCAGCGTGGGTCTCGCTCGGCGGTGGCGACCCGACGCAGTTGCGCGACTTGGCGGGTGAGAGCGACCCCGAGGGCTTCGTGACGGTCGAGGCGGTCCACCCAGCCGAGGAGATCACCGACGACGTCGAGCTGCTCTTCAAGGACATGACGGACTGGTCCGTCGTTGATCGCTCGGCGCAGGCTCCGTATCGCTACAACGAGCGTGACCTGCATCGTGCGTGGGCCGACAACACCTTCGCCACCCGCCAGTTCCTGCTCGACAACTACGTCCGCTTCGGCCGCATCTCGGGCACGCACGGTACCGGCGGCGTGTCACGCGCCCGGCGCGCCGTCGCGATCCTGAAGGAAGGCGACGTCACCGACATCGTTGCTGGCACGGTGAGCACGCAGGACGCAGGCATCAACGACGTCAGCACGAGCCACTTCGCTCCCGCGGTGATGGGCGACGGCACCAACATCGCCGGCCCCGGCATCCGCCACAACGGAGCCGCCCTCGCACGGCCGCTGGAGTTCAGCGCGCGCGAGAAGGGCATCCCCTTCATGTTCAACCGCCGGATGGTCGAACTCATCCGTGAGGAGCCGTTCTCGGGCCGCGTCATCGGCATCAAAGCCACCTACGCGCCCCGCTTCGATCCCGACAGCGGTGCGCGGCTCGAGAGCTACTGGCAGGATGGCAACATCGACGAGCGCCGCGAGACGATCTACATCCGCGCTCGCAAGGCGGTCGTGGTCGGCACCGGTGGTCACTCCGGCAACCCCGAGTTCCGGAGCATGTTCTACCCGGCCTTCCGCGATCCGTTCTTCGTGACCTCGGGCTGGGCCCTCCTCGGCGACGGCCGCGGGCGCGATGCGTCGGGCATCAAGGCCGCCATGAGGGTGGGTGCGACATTGGCCGGCATGCACCAGAACCTCTCCTACGCGACCACCTTCCACGTCCCGTCGCGCATCGGCACGCGTGACGCGTACACGCCGATGCTGCCGGGCCACCCGACCTTCCCGTTCCGCCGCTCGACGGGCTTCACGGTCGGCGCCAACGCGCGCCAGCACCTGATCACCGTGAACCAGGTCGGGAAGCGCTTCTTCAACGAGCTCGACTTCGTCCGCTCGCCGGGGCACGCGCAGTTCCCGGGTACTGGTCATGTCCCGAACCCCGGCGTCGACCACGTCGCGACCGATTGGCGGAACAGCCGCGTCGACTTCATCCGGCAAAGCTTCAACCGTCACTACGGCATGGACGCGGCGCTGGCGATCAACGAGGGCTCCGAGGGCCCCGACTACTTCCCCGGTCCGGTCTGGTGCATCTTCGACGCCGCCGCGGTCGAGCGCGCCGGCTGGAACATCGAGCCGCCCTTCACGAGCGATCAGGACGGCATGTTCTTCCGGGCGGACACGATCGAGGAGCTGGCGGAGAAGATCCACGAGGGCTGCGAGTTCCAGCGGGTGCCACTGAGCTACCTGTTCGAGACGGTCGAGAAGTGGAACGCCGCGGTCGACGCGGGGATCGACGAGGAGTTCGAGCGCGGCGACGACGCGCCGATGTTCAAGATCATGGAGCCGCCGTTCTACGCGGCCGTCAACACGATCCTGTGGCACGACTCCTACGGCGGCCTGCGCATCAACGGCAAGGCGCAAGTGGTCGATCTCGAGGGCCAGGTCATCCCCGGCCTCTACTCTGGCGGCGAGGCGAGCGGCGGGGGCAACCAGCACGGCCTCGGTCGCGCCATCGTCCATGGCTACATCGCCGGCACCGAAGCGTTCGAGGAGCCTGCGGCCTGACGCGACCGCTCGACCCGTCGGGCTGCGTGTCGTCGTGACGCGCGGCTCACGCGCCGAGTCCAATGCACGAAACGAACCCGGCCGGGGGGCGCGATCCCCCGCCGGGTTCCACCTGCGTACCCAACCGTACGAGAAGGGATAGAACGGAAGGTATGACGCACACATCCGACCAACGCCGTCGCGCCAGTTGCGCGCTCGAGATCAGCCCGACGGAGGCGCTCGCCGGTGCCTCGCTCACGGTTCAGGCTGCGCTGACCAGCAGCGACGCACGCGATCTGCGTGGTGTGGCGTGCCACCTCGAGGGGGCCGACGGCTCCGTGGTGTGCCGCTTCGAGTTCGCCAGCTACGACGGCACCACCAGCCGGGCGAACGAGCTCGAGATCGCCGCACCCGTCGAGGTCGGCGAGCACGTCTTCACCATGGTGTTCC
Organism: Trueperaceae bacterium; assembly: GCA_007128755.1. Lineage (GTDB taxonomy): Bacteria > Deinococcota > Deinococci > Deinococcales > Trueperaceae > SKWV01. Next base: position 1,055 of record SKWV01000402.1, on the reverse strand, counting down.
CGCAGCAAGCCGATCGCGGCGACGTCTTCGAGGAGGCCCGCACCGCGGTCACGGTGACCGTCGCACCGCACCCGGTGCACGTGACGGTGTGGGGGTTGCCGGCACCCGCCACCACGGGCGCGCCGTTCACGGTGTTCGTCGGTGCCAAGGGGGGCAGCCCGACGGCGACGGCCGGCAAGCCATTCGTCGTGCGCGATGACGCTGGCGCTGTCGCCGCCGAGGGCGTCCTCGGCCACGAACCCTGGCGCGGCACAGCGGCGCTGTACGCGGCCGAGGCGGCGCTCGAGGCACCGACGGCATCCGGCGTGCACCGCTGGACCGCCCACGTGGCCGGGTTCGACGCACCCCTTCCACACGTCGATGCGGAGCGCGCGTTCACGGTCACCGTGGTCGAGCCACCGAGCCACGAGGTGATCGTGAAGGTCCTGGACCACGAGACCCGAGCGCCGGTTCAGGGCGTTCAGGTCGTCATGCACCCCTTCCACGCGCGCACGGATGGCGACGGCGTGGCCCGCGTGAAGGTCACGCCGGGCGAGCACCGCATGTTCGTCTCCGGGTACGACTACCTGACGTTCGGCACCGCCGTCACGGTCCAAGGCGATGTCTCGCTCGAGGCAGAACTCGTGCGCGAGGTCCAAGACGACCCGGCCGACCTCTATGTCTGACCGTCCGCCTCATCTTCCTATCCGAGCGCACGCTCACGAAGGAGCAACGACCACCATGCGACAGCGCATCAATCATCTGACGATCACCGTGTTGGCGAGCCTCGCGTTGATCGGCGCCAGCCACGCGGCGCCACTCACGCATTTCCACGGTACCTACCCCGAGGCCAGCGACGTCTTCGAAGCCGAGGGTACGTGGGCCGTGACACTGGCCGCGTACTGCTACGAGGGCTTCGGCTACGTCGAGGCACGCGTCTTCAGCGAGGCCGGCGAGGAGCTCGGCGTCGTCACCGTCATGGGTGAGGGCATCGAGCGGCTCGTGCTCGAGACCGATCCAGGCCGCTACTACGTCGAGGTCGACCTGTCGTACTGGCACGTCTACAACTGGGAGCT
>SKWV01000495.1 GCA_007128755.1 Trueperaceae bacterium | reverse complement strand
CTGCTCGGCGAGGTGCGGCTCTCCTGCCAGATGCTCGTCGAGGACGACATGAGCGTGAAGGTCCTCAAGACCAAGGCGAGCGAGGGCTGGGCCGACACGGGCCCCGTGCCCGCCGACGGGGTCGAGCCCGAGGCGGCCTGGTTCGACCCGGCCGAGCTGGCGCGCGAGATCCCCGCGGACTAGCGCTCCCGCCGCGCGGTCGCCGCCGCCGCGCGGTGGCCGCGGTATCGTGACGCCACCCGATCCCAGGGGCGACCCGGGCGGGTGGCGGTCGTCCGCTCTGCGGGCCCGCCCGATCGCGAGGAGCTGCATGGCCCGCGTCGCCGCGCGCACGCTCGACCCGCTCGACCGGATCACCTCTCGGCCGCCGCCCCGCGTGGGCGCCGAGCCGCCCGACACGACCGCCACGCCGCCCTGTGCCTGAGGCAGGAGCGCCGACGGCACCGCGCCGTTCGTCGGCCCGCGGGGCCTTCACGCTCATGGGCGGGACGCTCGCGAGCCGCGTCTCCGGCCTCGTGCGCGAGGTCCTGCTCGTGGCGCTCTTCCCCGTCCGCGCCAGCGACGCCTTCCGGCTCGCCTGGACCGTCCCGAACCTCTTCCGCGAGCTGCTCGCCGAAGGGGCGCTGACCAACGCCTTCATCCCGATCTACCAGCGCCTGAAGGGCGACGACCGACGGGCGTTCGCCGGCGCGATGGCGGGTGTGCTGGCGCTGGTGAACGCCGCGCTCGTCGGCCTCGCCCTCATGGGCGCGCCCTTCATCGTCGACCTGCTGCTCGCCAGCGGATCCAACGTCGACCGGGACCTCGCGGTGCTGCTCCTGCGGATCACGTTCCCGACGCTCGCGGCGATCAGCCTCGCGGCGCTCGCGATGGGCGTGCTCAACGCCGAGGAGCGCTTCCTCGCCCCGGCCTGGGCGCCGGTGGCCCTGAACGTCGTGGCGATCGCGGCGATGCTCGCGTTCCCCGGGCAGGCCGTCGTCCTGGCCTGGGGGGTGGTGCTGGGCGGCATCGCGCAGGCGGCCGTGCAGTGGCCGGCGATGCGTCGTGCGGGGGTCACGCCGCGCCTCGGCAGCCTCTGGCACGCCTCCATGCCGCTGGCCCTGGCGCTGATGGCGCCGTTCGCCTTCACCACGGGCGCCCGTCAGTTCCTCAACGTCGTCGCGCAGCGCATCGTCTCCGACGCCGCGCTCTTCCCGCCCGGCGCCGTCACCGCGTACGCGCTCTCGGCCATGCTCTTCAGCCTGGCGCTCGGCCTGTTCGCGATCAGCCCCGCCGTCGCCTACTTCTCGCGGCTGGGCAACGTGGCCGCCGAGGGGGGAACGGCCTTCCGCGACACGCTGGCGGAGGGGATCCGCTTCATCGTGCTGCTCAGCGCCCCCACGGGCCTCGTGCTCTACGCCTTCGCGGAGCCCTCGGTGCGGGTGGTGTTCGAGCTGCTGCGCCCCGCGGCGGGGCAGGACACCACGATCGCCCTCGCGGTGCTCGCCATCGCTCCCCTGGGGCTCGCGCTCGCGCCGGCGGGTCTCGTGAACTTCCTGCTCCGCCCCTTCTTCGTGCGCGGCCGCGTGGTCGCGCCCGTCGCCCTGAGCGTGGCGTTCACCGTGGCGACCGCGGGCCTGTTCGTGCTCCTCGCGCCCCGCTACGGGATCGCCGGCCTGTCGTGGGCGACGGCCCTTTCGATGACGCTGCAGACGGCGGTGCTGCTCGGCTGGATGACGCGCGCCGAGGGCCTCGACCTGCGCGCCACGCTTCTGTACCTCGCGCGCGTCGGGGTCGCGGCGGTCGCGGCCGTCGCGCTCGCTCGCGCCGTGGCCACCGCCGCGCTGGGGTTCGTCGACGCGACCGGGTGGACGCTGCAGCTCGTGGAGCTCGCCATCGGCGGTGTGGTGCTTGTGGCGGCGTACGCCGCCCTCGGCCTCGCCCTCGGGATCGTGCCCGCCGGAGTCCTGCGCCGAAGAGCCTGAACGCCGTCCAGGACGTCGCTGCTGCCGCGGTCTCGGGGAGCGTTGACAAGCGCCTTCGGCTGCCTCAGAGTGTGCTGATCCGCCGCACTGGGTGTCGTCGAGAGGGGGCGTCGGCCATGGAGGGAGTCTTCGCGCTGCTGGGGGTCGCCGGTGTGGCGGTGGCGATCCTCGCCAACCTGACGAGCGTCGCCGGGTTCTTGGACGACCGCCTGCTGCGGCGGCGCCGCGACGCCGGCGGCACGATCGTTCCCGGGGAACCCACCCCAGCGACCGTTCCCGCCCCCGCGAAGGCGTCGCCCGCTACGAGCGCGCGCGCGACGATCCGCACCCCCGATCAGCGCGTCCGCGTCTTCGTCTCCTCGACCCTGCACGAACTGGCGGCGGAGCGTGCGCGGGTGCGCGCGGCGATCGAAGAGCTGCGGCTCACCCCCGTCATGTTCGAGATGGGCGCCCGGCCGCACGCGCCGCGCGACCTCTACCGCGCCTACCTCGAGCAGTCGGACGTGTTCGTCGGCATCTACGCCGAGCGCTACGGCTGGGTCGCCCCCGGCGAGAGCGTGTCCGGACTCGAGGACGAGTACCTCCGTTCGGGGGACAGGCCGAAGCTCGTCTACGTCAAGCGCGTCGCGGGCGCGCGTGAGGCGGCGCTCGAGGCGCTGCTCGAGCGGGTCCGATCCGACGACCAGGCGTCGTATCGAGCCTTCGGAGACGCCGACGAGCTCGCGGAGCTCCTCGCGGACGACCTCGCCACGCTCCTCTCCGAACGCTTCGACCGTGGCGCCGGCTGGGCGAACTCGGCCATGGCGCCGATCCCGGCGGTGTGGGGTCCCCTCATCGGGCGGGAGGAGGAGCTCGCGCGCGCGCTCGCGCTCGTCGACGATCCGGCCGTGCGACTCGTGACCCTGCTCGGGCCGGGCGGTATCGGCAAGTCGCGGCTGGCGCTCGAGGTCGCCGACCGGGCGCGCGCCCGCCGCCCCGACGGCGTGGCGTTCGTGTCCCTGCAGGGCGTCGCCGATCCTGCGTTCGTGAACGACGCGGTCGCGGCCGCGCTCGGCGTGCGCGCGAGCCCGGAGCGGGACGTCGGCGCCGCGCTCGCGGCGTTCCTCGCGGAACGCGACATGCTGCTGGTGCTCGACGACTTCGAGCAGGTGGTCGATGCGGCGCCCCGCGTCGCGTCCCTCCTCGAGCGCGCCCCGCGGCTCACGATCCTGGTGACGAGCCGCGCGCTGCTGCGGCTCTCGGCCGAGCGCACGATCGTGCTGGCGCCGCTCCCCACCCCGAGCGCCCACGATGCGCCCACGCTCGCGCAGGTTCGCGCGAACCCGGCCGTGCAGCTCTTCGTCTGGCGCGCTCGTGCCGTGCGGCCCGACCTCGAGCCGACCGAGGAGAACGCCCGCGTGCTGCTCGACATCGTGTGCCGGCTCGAGGGCTGGCCGCTCGCGATCTTGATCGCGGCCTCACGCATCGGGCACCTCTCGCTCGAAGGGCTTCGCGACCGGCTGTCGAGGCGCCTCGACCTCCTGATCGGCGGCGCGCGCGACATGCCGCAGCGTCAGCAGACGCTGCGCGCGACGATCGACTGGAGCGTCGACCTCCTCGCACCCGATGCGCGCGCGCTCCTGGAGCGCTGCAGCGTCTTCGTCGACGGCTTCACGCTCGACGCCCTCGAACGCCTCGTGAGCGCGCATCCCTGGCCATCGGGGACCACGCCCGACCTCGTCGGTGGGCTGGGCGCCCTGATCGACTCGAGCCTCGTCGCGCGCACCGACGGACCGACCGGGGAGCGCTACGCCATGCTCGGGCTCGTGCGTGAGGCCGCGCTGGAGCGCTTGGAGGCCTCGGGCGAGCGGAGCGCCCTCGAGACGTCGCACGCGCGCACCTACCTCGACCTGTGCCGCGCCGCGACGCCGATGGTCTTCGCCGGGCGACCAGATTGGTACTTGGTCCTCTCGGTCGAGCAGGAGAACGTCCGCCGCGCCGTGCGGCACGCGGTGGAGACGCAAGACGCCGCCGCGGCGGCCGCGTTCGCCTCCTCGCTGTGGCTCTTCTGGTGGATGCGCCTCCAGGCCGGCGAGCACCTTCCGTGGATGACGGACATGCTCGCCCGGACCGACATCGATCCCTCCTCGCGGATCGACCTGGAGATCGCGGCGGCGGCGCTGCACCTTCAGCTGGGCGACATGACCGGGAGCCGCCGTCTCCTCGCACGACTCGAGGAGGGCCTCCGCGGCAGCCTCGATCCCCGCCGGCTCGCCACCGTCGAGATCGGCCAGGCGCTGGTCGCCAGCTTCACGGGGGACGTGGCGGCGATCGAGCGCCATGCCCTTCGGGCGCGCGCGCTGGCGGCGTCGTGCGCCTTCGGGTGGGCGGAGACGTTCGCGTGCGTGCTCATGGCGCGAGCCGGCCTCGCCACGCGCTCCCTCGCCGAGGGCGCCCGCTGGGCCGAGGAGGGGATCTCGCTGACCACCAGGCAGGGCGACCGCCAGTCCGAGGCCTGGAGCCGGCACGTGCTGGGCATCGTGCTCGCCCTCGACGGACGCTCGGGCGAGGCGCGCGACGAGCTGCTCGCAGCGTTGGGCCTGTTCGGCACGCTCGCCATCCGTCCGGGCGAGGTGATGATGCTCCGCACCCTCGCCTTCCTCGCGGCCCTGGGCGGCGACGCCGAGCGCGCGGCGAGGCTCGCCGGCGCCACCGCGTCTGCGGCGTCGCGCCACGGCGTGCTCGGCCTCGAGCCGGAGCTCTCGATCACGACGCAGGGGCTCGAGCGCTTCGCGGTCACGGTGCCGGAGACGGGCTGGCGTGAGGCCTTCGACGAGGGACGCGCCATGCCGCTCGACGTGGCGGTCCGCTACGCCCTGGCGCCGTCCGCGACGCGCGCCGAAGCCGCAGGGCTGCCGGTGCGTGCGCCCGGCGCCCTGCGCTCGCTCAGACCCTCGTGAAGACGATCGCCGCGTTCTGGCCGCCGAACGCGAAGTTGGTCGACAGCACGACGTCGACGTGCTGCTCGCGCGCCTCGTTCGGCACGAAGTCGAGGTCGAGCTCGGGATCGGGGTCGTGGTGGTTGCGCGTGGGCGGCAGGACGCCGCTGTGGAGCGCCTGCACGGCGGCGATCGCCTCGATGCCGCCAGCCGCGCCGAGCAGGTGGCCGGTCATCGACTTGGTGGAGGACACCGGCGGGCAGGCCTCGGCCGAGCCCCAGACGGTCTTGAAGGCCAGCACCTCGTTGAGGTCGTTGGCGGGCGTGCTGGTGCCGTGGGCGTTGACGTACCCGACGGCGGACGGCTCGATGTGCGCGTCGCGCAGCGCCCAGGTGACGCAGCGCACGGCCCCCGCCCCGCCGGGCGCCGGCGCCGTCACGTGGTGGGCGTCGGCGCTCGTGGCGCCGCCGGCGATCTCGGCGTAGATGCGTGCGCCGCGCGCCACGGCGCGCTCGTACTCCTCGAGCACGAGCACACCCGCGCCCTCGCCGGCCACGAAGCCGTCGCGGCTCGCGGTGAAGGGACGGCTCGCCGCCCCGGGATCGTCGTTGCGCGTCGAGAGCGCCTTCATGACGGCGAAGCCGCCGATGCCCATGGGCGTCACGCACGCCTCGGAGCCGCCCGTCAGCATGACGTCGGCCTCGCCGCGCTGGATGGACCGGAAGGCGTCGATGACGGAGCCCGAGCCCGTCGCGCAGGCGGTGACGACGGTGTTGGAGGGACCGGTGAGGCCGTAGCGCATCGCCACGTGACCGGAGGCCATGTTGGCGATCAGCATCGGGATGAAGAACGGACTCATGCGCATGGGGCCGCGCTCGAAGCGGACCTTGGACGTCATCTCCCACGTCTCCAAGCCGCCGATGCCGCTGCCGATGGAGGTGCCGGTGTGGTCGCCGCGGACGTCGTCCTCGGAGAGGCCGGCGTCTTCGAGGGCGAGCGCCGCGCCGATCAGGGCGAAGTGCACGTACCGATCGAGACGCCTGGCCTCCTTGCGGTCGAGGTAGTCCTCGACCTCCACGTCGACCTCACCGGCGATGCGAACACTGAAGTCACAGGCGTCGAAGCGCGTGATCTCGCGGATGCCGTTCGCTCCACGGTGTTGAGCGCGCAAGAAGGCATCGGCGCCGACCCCGATGGGTGTGACGGGTCCGAGCCCCGTGACGACGACTCTCCTCATGCTCGCCTCCAACGGGCGCCTCCGACGGCGTGCGCCGCGCGTCGCCCCGGTGCCTCGAGCCGCGGCCTTAGGCCTCGATCACGCTCACTGCTGCGAGCCGATGAAGCGGACGGCGTCACCGACGGTGCGGATGCCTTCGGCTTCCTCGTCGCTGATCTCGATGCCGAACTCGTCCTCGAGACCCATGATGAGCTCGACGACGTCGAGCGAGTCGGCTCCAAGGTCATCGACGAACGAGGCTCCGTCGACCACGTCGTTCGGATCGGCGTCGAGCTTGTCGGCGACGACTTCGCGGATCTTCTCCAGTATGGCGGCTTCGTCCATCGGGCGGCCCTCCTCAAGGCTGGCATGTGTCTGGTGCGTGATACGGCGCGATACTAGCACGCTGCGGACGCTGGCCCGAGGGCCGCGGGGCGCAACCGAGCGGGACGTTCGCCGCTCGGACCCGAGGACTATGTCACGTGGGCCGCGCGGCCGCAAGAGGCTGCGGCGGTCGTCACGGCATCACCATGCCGCCGTCGACCACCACCGTCTGTCCGGTGACGTAGCCGGCGTCGTCGGACACGAGGAACGCGACGACCTTGGCGACCTCCTCCGGCCGACCGAAGCGGCGCGCGGGGATCTGGCCGAGGTAGCCCTCCCGGATCGCCTCGGAGAGCTTCGCGGTCATGTCCGACTCGATCAACCCCGGCGCGACCGCGTTGACGGTGACGCCCTTGCCGGCGTACTCCCGAGCCAGCGCCTTGGTCAGGCCGATCAGCCCCGCCTTGGCGGCCACGTAGTTCGCCTGGCCGACGTTGCCCATGATCCCGACGACCGAGCTCATGTTCACGATGCGTCCCCAGCCGGCGCGGACCATGCCCCGAAGCGCCCCGCGCGAGAGGTGGAAGGCGCTCGACAGGTTGGTGTCGATGACCGCCTCCCAATCGTCGGGCTTCATGCGCAGGGCGAGGGTGTCGCGCGTGATGCCGGCGTTGTTGACGAGGACGTCGATGGCGCCGAGTTGCTCCGTGACCTCGGCGAGGAGGCGAGCGCACGCCTCGGGATCGGCCACGTCGGCGCCGAAGGCGGCGGCCGGGACGCCGGCGGCGCGCGCGAGCTCCGCGACCTCCTCGGCCGGGCCCGCCGAGGCGACGTAGTGGACGGCGATGGCGTGCCCGCGAGCGGCGAGCTCGAGCGCGGTGGCGCGGCCGAGCCCGCGGCTGGAGCCGGTCACGAGGGCGACGCGGGGACGGTGGTCGGGCATGGCGTGCCTCCTAGGGGTCATCCGGACGCCGCGGCGCGGGCCGCGGCGATCACGAGGCGGTGCGGGTCGCGAGGGCGGCGTGCAGGCTGCGTACGTCGTCCACGGCGGTGACGTCGGCGCCGGTGAGCGTCCGAGCGACGAGGCCACCGAGGACGGTGCCGCTCCCGAACTCGACGAAGCGCGTCGCGCCGAGGTCGCCCAAGCGTTCCAGCGACTCCACCCAGCGGACCGGCGCCGTCACCTGCCGCACGAGCAGGTCGCGGGCGGACTCGGCGTCGGGCAGGAGGTCGGCCGTCACGTTGCACACGACGCCCATGCGCGGTGGCGCCAACGGCACCGCGGCCACGAGGGGCGCGAGGGCGTCGGCCGCGCTCTGCATGAGCGAGCAGTGGAACGGCGCCGAGACCTTGAGCGCGATGGCCCGCCCTCCCTCCTGGGAGAGGCGGGCGGAGGCGCGCGCCACGGCGTCGGCCTCGCCCGAGATCACCGTCTGCTGGGGGCTGTTCCGGTTCGCGACCTCGACCACGCCCTCGGTCTCGGCGCAGACGCGCTCGACGTGGTCGCCGTCGAGCCGGACGATCGCCGCCATCGCGCCGACGCCCTCGGGGACGGCGTGCTGCATGGCCTCACCGCGCCGGTGCACGAGGCGCACGGCGTCGGCGAGACCGAGGGTGCCGGCCGCGACGAGCGCCGTGAACTCGCCGAGGCTGTGCCCGGCCGCGAAGCGCGCCTCGGGGCCGCCGGCCTCGAGCCAGGCCGCGTAGGCCGCGGCACCGGCCGCGACGAGCGCGGGCTGCTGGTTGGCGGTGAGCTGCAGGGTCGCGGCGGGACCCTCCCACATCGACGCGAGCAGGCCGGGCAGGGCCCGCTCGGCGTCGTCCAAGACCCGTCGCGCCGCCTCGGAGCCGGCGTAGAGGTCCTTGGTCATGCCGACGCGCTGTGAGCCCTGGCCGGGGAAGAGCGCGGCGAGCACGGTCTCAGCCACGGCCGCCTCCCCAGGTCAGGACGGTCGAGGCCCACGTCAGGCCGGCGCCGAACGAGACCAGCAGGAGGGTGTCGCCGTTCGCGATGCGGCCCGCGTCGAGGGCGTGCGCGAGCGCCAGCGGCACGCTGGCCGTCGAGCTGTTGCCGTACTCGTCGACGGTGACCACGACGCGCTCGGGGGGCAGCCGCAGCCGCTCGCGGGCGGCGTCGATGATGCGGAGGTTGGCCTGGTGCGGCACGAACAGGCTGATGTCGTCGCTTCGCAGGCCGGCCTTGGCGATCGCTTCCACCGACGCGGTGTCCATCACCCGCACCGCGAACTTGAACACCTCGCGGCCGTTCATGAAGAGGTGGGGGCCGAGCGCCGTGCCGTCGGGGAGGCAGGAACTGAGCGAGCCCATGTGCAGGTGCTTGCCGCCGCCGCCGTCGGCGCCGATGACCATCGACTTGAAGCCGAACGGCTCCTCGACGGCCTCGACGATCGAGGCGCCGGCGCCGTCGCCGAACAGCACCGCCGTGGCGCGATCGTTCCAGTCGAGGACCTTCGTCAGCGCTTCCGCGCCGATCGCGAGGACCCGGCGGCTCTGTCCGGACTCGACGAAGGCCTTGGCGGCGGCGAGGGCGTAGACCCATCCGGTACAGCCGGCGAGCAGGTCGAACGCCCCGGCCTTCAGCCGGTAGCGGTCCTGCACCAGCGCCGCCGTCGCGGGGAAGAGGGCGTCGGGCGTGTTGGTGGCGACGATGACGAGGTCGACGCCCGCGAGCACGTGCTCGCCGTGGCGGCGGATCAGGTCGTCGACGGCCGCGAAGGCGAGATCGCTGGTGAACTCGTCGTCGGCCGACACGTGCCGGCGCTTGATGCCCGTCCGGGTGGTGATCCACTCGTCGGAGGTGTCCATCATCCGTTCGAGATCCGCGTTCGTCAGCACCCGTTCCGGCGCGTAGGCGCCGAGGGCCGTGATGCCCGCGCGGATGGTCCCTGTGCTCACGTCTGTCTCCCCTTGCCCCCGTCGCAGCCCGATGGCCCCCGGGCCCCCGCGCCACGACGACGCGGGCTGCCCGTCTTCACGAGCAGCCCGAGCCTACCGCGGTGGTGTGGCGTCACGGCCTGATGCCCGGCGGCAGGAGCCACCGGCACACCCTCAGGCGTCGATGACCTGTCGGCCGTTGTAGGTGCCGCACTCCGGGCACACACGGTGCGGAGGGCGCTTGGTCTTGCACTCCGAGCACTCGACCAGCGTGGGCGGCGTGAGGGCATGGTGCGAGCGTCGCGCATCGCGGCTCGACTTCGAGGTCTTCTTCTTGGGAACGGGATGCTTGGCCATGACGTGGTCTCCTAGCGTCGATCGCTGGGCCGCGGCTGCTCACCGCGGCACGGTCGGGTCGGTGGGTCAGGGTTCGAAGTCCTTGAGGGCGTCGAACGGAGAACGGCGCTCGTCGTGCGTGTCGCCGGGGCGGTGGTCGGGGTGCTCGTTGAGGTTGACGCCGTCGACGGAGAGGCCGCGACAGTCCTCCCGGCAGAGCACGGAGAGCGGCAGGTCGATCGCGAAGACCTGCGTCAGGAAGCCCGCGAAGTCGATCTCGGGCTGGCTGAACACGAGCAGCTCGTCCTGCTCGTCGTCCTCGATCATCTCGAGCTCTTCCGCGCCCCCGGGCCGGTACACCATGGGGTAGATGAACGAGGCGTCGACCGCGGTCGGCACGTCCGTGAGGCAGCGGCGGCACTCCATCAGCGCCGATCCCGTCACGTCGCCGGCGACGACGAAGTCGTCCTCACCGCCCGTGTTCGTCACGTTCAGCGACCAGTGCAGGGGGCCGGCGAGCCGTATGCCGGCGTCCTCGAGGAGCTCCTCGTCGGGCGCGAGTTCACCGTCGGCGCTCAGGTCGTCCACCGAACCCGGTGCGCGACGCAGGAGCGCCGCCAGGTTGAGCGTAGCGTCCCGGCGAGCGGCCATCCCGCTAAGGTACAGGCCCGGGAGTCCCCCTGTCAACGGCCGCGGCGACGCGGCGTGAGGCTTCTCATCCCATGGCGAGCGTGTCCGTGCGTAGCATGCCTATGACGATGAACGACGACGCCGCACCAGAACCCCGGGCGGGCTCCGGCACGCACGACCATCTCCTCGACGCCTCCGCGGCGTCTGCGCCCGCGCGGCGTCTCATCGCGGTGATCGACGACGACGAGGCCGTGCTCACGCTGGTGCGGCGCGTCCTGGTCGACCACGAGGTGGTCGAGTTCTCGCGCCCGGACGCGGCGCTCCGCGCCTTCTCGAACGGCCTGCGGCCCCATCTCGTCATCTCCGACATCCAGATGCCGGGTCTCTCCGGCTTCGAGCTGCACGAGGCGGTCCGCATGATCCCGCCCATGCGCAGCGTGCCGTTCGTCTACCTGACGGCGATGACGGACCGGGACTCGCTTCGGCGCGGCATGGGCCAAGGCGCCGACGATTACCTGACGAAGCCGTTCACGCCGCCGGAGCTCCGCGAGGCGGTGGCGACTCGTTTCGCGCGACATGCGTCCCTCAACGAGGTGGCCGAACCCGCCGCGACGCTTCGCGTCGTGACGCTGGGGGGGTTGTCGCTGGCCTTCGGCGACACCCGGTTGACGTGGGAGGCCCGCAAGGCCGTGGAGCTGCTCGTCTACCTGCTGGACGAGGGCGCGGTCGCGACCGTCGACCGTGTGCGCCACGATCTCTGGAACCACCTACCGGCCGACAACCACCTGCACGTGCTCGTGAGCCGGCTGCGCAAGACGCTCGGTGAGGCGGGCCGGGTCTCCGTCGCCGGCGAGCGCATCACGTTCGAGGCGGCGACCGACGTGCAGTGGGACGTGGCCGCCTTCGAGGCGAGCGCCGACCTCGCGCTCGCCACGCGGCGCGACCTCGACGTAGAATCGGCCATCGCCGCGTACGGCGGCGAGTTCCTCGGCGGGTTCGACTCGCCGTGGGCCGACGCCCGCCGCGCCGAACTCGACGAGCGCTTCGGCGTCCTGCTCGAGCTGGCGGTGGACGTCGCGGGCGACGGCGCCTCGCGCGAGCGCGCTCGCGGGCGGCTCGATGCGTACTTCGACCTGGCCTGAGTTGGCACGCCTGGCCTGATACCTTCCCGCGCCGCACGTCTCGGCGCGGTGCGACATGCACAAAGGACGCACGCGTGGAACTGGACATCCTCAACCTGCTGCTGGTGTTGGCCGTGGCGTGGGTCGCCGGGACGGTGGTGCAACGCCTCGGCTACCCGTCGGTCCTGGGTGAGCTCGGCGCCGGCATCGTCCTCGGCCCTCCGCTCCTGGGCTGGTTGAGCGTCGGCGATCCCCTGCGGGTGATCGCCGACCTCGGCGTGCTGCTGATGATGACCTACATCGGCATGGAGATCGATCTACGCGATCTCGGCCGTGCCTCGACGGCGGGCCTGCTGGCGGCCGTCGGCGGGTTCTTCGTGCCGTTCGCGCTGGGGTACGCGGTCACGATCGGCTTCGGCGGCGACGTCATCTCGGCCCTCTTCATCGGCATGGCGGTGGGCGTGACCTCGCTGGCGACGAAGTCCCGCATCCTGGTCGACCTCGGCCTGTTGGACACGCGCATCGCGCACGTGATGATGGCGGGCGCGCTCATCTCCGACACGTTGTCGCTCATCGTCTTCGCCGGCATCATCTCGGTCGTGACGATCGGCACGCTGACCCTCTTCGGCATGGGGCTCATCGCGCTGCAGATCGCGGGGTTCTTCGTCGTCGCCTGGCTGCTCGGCATCTACGTCGTCCCGCGGCTGTTCACGTGGGTGTCGCGCCACGGCTTCCACGGGCGGACCTTCAACCTGACGCTCACCCTGCTCGTCGCCCTGCTCTTCGCGGAGCTGGCCGAACTGGCCGGACTGCACGGGATCCTCGGGGCGTTCCTGGCCGGTCTGTTCCTGCGTGAGGGCATCCGCGTCAAGCGCCTCTCGCACGACATCAGCGGCGTGGTGAAGGACGTCTCGCTCGGCTTCTTGGCGCCCGTGTTCTTCGTGACCGCAGGCTTCGAGGTCACCTTCGACGTGTTCCGCGACGACCTGGCGTTCTTCCTCACGGTGATGGTCGTGGCGATCGTCGGCAAGATCGTGGGCACCGCCATCTTCTACCTGCCGAGCGGCTTCGGGTGGCGTGAGGGCCTCACGGTCGGGTTCGGCATGAACGGCCGTGGCGCCGTCGAGATCATCATCGCGGGGGTCGGCCTGCAGGCCGGGATCATCGACCAGAGCATCTTCTCCATCCTCGTCTTCATGGCGATCTTCACGACGGCGTCCGTCCCGGTCACGCTCAAGTGGGGCGTCGACTGGCTCCGGCGCCGCAACGAGCTCGTCCGCGCCGATCCGACGAGCAAGCCGGCACTCATCGTCGGAGCGGGAGCGCTCGGCCGCGAGATCGCCCACCATCTCGCGCCCTACCGCCGCGTGACGGTGATCGACCTGAACCCCGACAAGGTGGCGTTGGCGCGCCAGATGGGGCTGACGGCGTTCGAGGGTGACGCGCTCGACGCCGACGCGCTCGCCCGCGCGGGCGTCGAGGAGTGCGGCACGGTCGTGGCGATCACGCCCAACCCGGCCGTCAACGTGCTCGTGGCACAGCGGGCGCGGACGGAGTTCCTGGTGGCGAACGTCCGGGCGATGATGCGCCCCGACAGCGACGCGGGCCTGTTCGACGTCTTGAAGAGCCTGGGGGCGGCACCGCTCTTCGGCATGCCGATCGACTACGCTCGCTGGGAGGCCGTGGCCGGTCTCGACGAGCAGTCGGTGCTCGTGGAATCTTCGGCCCCCGAGGTGCGGCGCATGGCCGCCGAGATGGCGGACTCGCACGATCGCGGCCTCCTGCCGCTCTTCGTGCGCCGCGCCGGCGTCCTGCGCCTCTTCACCGTGGCCGAGGAGCTCGCGGACGACGACCAGGTGCTCTTCCTGCACGACCCGGAGGTGAGACGCTCGTGAACCGCTCCTTCGTCATCTATCCCGCCGTCGACATCCAAGGCGGCCACGCGGTGCGCCTGACCGAGGGCGATCCGACCCGAGAGACGGTCTACTTCGACGACCCGCGCGACGCCGCGGCGCACTGGGTGAAGCTCGGCGCGCGGGAACTGCACGTGGTCGACCTCGACGCCGCGCTCGGCAAGGGCGACAACCGCGAGGCCATCCGCGGCATCACGCGCCGTGTGTCCGCCGAGGGGGTCGAGATCGAGGTCGGGGGAGGGATCCGCGACCTCGAGACGGCGTACGCGTGGCTGGACCTGGTGCATCGTGTGGTGATCGGGACGGCCGCGATCACGAAGCCGGAGCTGGTCGATCGGTTGCTCCAGGAGGTCGGGCCGGATCGCGTGGCCGTGACCGTCGACGCTCGCGCCGGCAAGGTGGCGGTGCGCGGCTGGACCGAGACGACGGAGGTCGACGCCGTCGACCTCGCGGCGCGGGCCGCGGCTCAGGGCGTCAGGCACCTGATCTACACCGACATCAGCCGCGACGGGACGCTCCAAGGCGTGGACCCGGCGCCGGTGGCCGAGGTGCGCTCTGCGTTCGAGCACGTGCTCATCGCCGGCGGTGGTGTGGCCACGGTCGCGGACCTCGAGATCTACCGCGATCTCGGGCTCGACGGAGCGATCGTCGGCCGAGCGTTGTACGAGGGGACGGTCCCGTATCCCTGAGCTGCCCGAGGTCGAGACCGTGCGGCGGGAACTGGAGCCGTGGCTCACGGGGCGGGTCGTGCGCTCGGCGGAGCTCGTCGACGCGGTGCCGGGACCGAAGTACGCGCGGCTGGCGCGCGCGGTCGGCCAGCGGGTGGCGGCGGTCGGCCGCCACGGCAAGTTCCTGCTGCTGCCGTTGGAGGCGCCGGAGACCGGCGGGGGTGCGGCGCGCGACGAGCTCGTCATCCACCTGGGCATGACCGGGGTCGTCTCGGCCGAGCCGCCGGTCTCGCACCTGCGGGTCGTGATCCGCTTCGATGGGCCGGAGCCCCAGACCCTCTACTTCCGCGACGTGCGGCGCTTCGGGCGCGTGCTGATCGCTCCCGAGGGCGTGTACGACGGCCTGCCGACGCTGCAGCAGGCCGGTCCGGACGCCCTGGCGCCCGCCTTCACGCCGGAGGGGTTCGCCCGTGCGCTCGCGCACAGCGGCGTCGCGATCAAGACCGCGCTGATGTCACAGCGCCCGGTGGCCGGCGTGGGCAACATCTACGCCGACGAGGCGCTGTGGCGGATCGGTGTCCACCCGGAGCGGCCCGCGCGGCTCCTGCGCCGCGGCCAGGTCGAGGCGCTGCACGGCGCCATCGTCGACGTGCTCATGGCGAGCCTCGAGGCGCAGGGCACGACGCTGCATGACTACCGGACGGTGAACGGCGCGGTCGGGGCGTACCTCGAGCGCCTCGCGGTCTACGGCCGGACGGGGCGCCCGTGCCCCCGCTGCGGCGCCGCGATCGCCCGGATCGTGGTGGGCGCGCGCGGCACGCACCTGTGCCCCGTCTGTCAACCGCGGCCGCGGTCGCGTCGTGGATCGCGGGCGGCGCCGCGGCGAGCTGGAGGCCGCTCGTGAGCCTCTCGGATGGCGTGCACCGCATGCCGATCCAGGTCCGCTTCGGCGACACCGACATGTTCGGCCACGTGAACAACGCGGCCTTCGCGACCTACGCGGAGCTCGGTCGGCTGCGCTTCCTCGGGTCGCTCGATTACGCGCCGGGTGGGTTGATCCTGGCGCGGATCGCGCTCGACTTCCGGCACCAGCTGCGCTACGGGAGCGACGCCGAGCTCGAGACCCGCGTGAAGCGCGTCGGGACGACCTCGCTCGAGCTGGACCAGCGGCTCCTCGCCGACGACGTGGTGGTCTGCGAGATGGCGTCGGTGGTGGTCTTCTACGACTACGCGGCGCAGCGGCCAAAGCGCGTGCCCGACGACCTGAGGGCGATCCTGGAGGGGTATCGCGAGCGCGCGGGCGGCTGAGCCGGTCGGGACGTTCGTCCCCCAGCGGGCCCCACGGTACGCCTATGATCGAGGGGCATCACGAGGCGAGTCGCACCGATTAGGTCAGGGCCCGAGGGCAGACCGAGAAGGGGCAGCGCCTGATGCACGGTCGGGTAGCCCGTCCCGGACGAGCGTGGAGCAGCGAGCTCTCCGGACGCCGAAGTGCATGGATCGAGACGACGACACGGTGCGCTGGACGATACCAGCGCGGGAGCCCGACCGAATCGACAGGACGCGAGGCGAGACCTCGCGTGTGAAGGAGGCCCCGCAGCGATCATGGCTGCGGGGCCTCTGGTTCGGGTCGTGGCGGCGGGCGTCAGTCCGGGAGCAGTGAGCCGGAGAACGTGCACGCCCGCAGGCCGTCGCGCTGGCAGGCGACGCGCTCCGCGGGCAGGTCGGTGGCGAGGGTGATCACGCGCGGGAGGAGATCGCACACGCCGGCCACCTGACAGCCGGCTTCGCGGTAGACGCAGTTGTGGGCGACGAGGTGCCAGGCCGACGACTCGACGGTGAGGGCGGGCAGCATGTCGCCGTAGTCGAGCGTGCGCAGGAGCGTGAGCAGGCGCGCCCGCGGCGGCAGGCCGGCGACGGCGGGGCGGAGCCCGCCGGCGAGCTGCTCGGCGATCCCGGCGAGCAGGGCCGGCAGCACGCCCTGCCGGAGCGCTTCGGCGAGCACGGCCGAGAGCAGCTGAGGGTACCGCTTCGGGAACGCGTCCTCGGCCGCGAGGGTGAGGGTGTAGCGCGTCGCCGGGCGCCCACGCTCCCCGGTCGACGCGGCCGTCTCGCTCGTCACGGCGCCGCTCCGGCTCAGGGCGGCGAGGTGGTGCCGTGCGGCGTTGGGGCTCAGGCGCAGGGTGCTCGCCAGTTCCGCCACGGTCGTGGGGCCCTGGCGCTTGAGGTGTCGCAGCACACGGTCACGCGTATCCATTCCGCCAATTAATACCATGGCAATGGCGTGATGCTTCGACCATGATGGGGCGAGGAGGAAGACATGACGACGAACATGCATACGATCGACCGGACCGTGCGCGCGGTGGTGGCCGTCGGGCTCCTGCTCGCCTGGGCCTTCGGCTGGATCTCCGGCACGCTGGCGCTCGTCCTCGCGGCGGTGGCGCTCGTGTTCCTGGTGACGTCCGGCGTCGGCTTCTGCCCGCTCTACCGGATCCTCGGCGTCAGCACCTGCGCGGTCGCCGGCCCCAAGCGCGGATCCCGCCCGAGCCCGTAGTCCGTCCGCCCGGGTGCCACGCCCGGCCCCGACCCAGCGGCATCGCCGGCCAGTCGCGCTAGACTCTCGGACCATGGGGATGCGCATCATCGACGTCGCCGGCACACCGGCCGAGATGGGCCGCCGCCACGGCCTCGCCGCCACCGACGCCCTCCGCGCCTTCGCGGCCGAACGCGTGGCCCTCGCCGGCGATCCGTCCTGGACGGGACGCGACCTTGGCCGGGCGGAGGTGCTCGCCCTGGCCGACGCCTGCGCGTGCGCGCACCGCGCCTACGCCCCCGGCCTGATGGCGGAGCTCGAGGCGATGGCCGAGGCCTCGGGCCTCTCGCTCGCCGAGCTCGTGGTCGTCAACGGCTTCACCGATTTCGTCGACGCCGTCTACGGTTCGGGTCAGTTCTCGGCTGGCCGCGATGCAGCCGCCCCTCACGCGGCGCCGGCAGCGCTCGACGACTGCACCGCGTTCCTGGTGCCGGCCGAGCGCAGCGCGGACGGCAACGCCATGCTGGCTCAGACGTGGGACATGCACGAGGGTGCCGACGAGCACGTGGTCGTCCTGCGTG
>SKWV01000160.1 GCA_007128755.1 Trueperaceae bacterium | reverse complement strand
GGCGCGGCGCCGGCGCCGCCGGCGTGCGCGGTCGGCGACGTCGTGATCGCGGGCGACCTCCACGACGACCACGCCACCATGCTCCTCGATCCCGGCCACCGCCTGAGCGCCGACGCCGCCCCGACCGACCTCGTCTCGGTGAGCGAGGCCGGCTTCGACGGCGCGCACCTGATACGCGCCGTCGTGATCGACGACCTGCGGGCGCTGCGCCGCGCCGCGAGCGAGGCCGGCGTCGAGCTCGCGGTGCAGTCGGCCTACCGCTCCTTCGCCTACCAGCGGCAGGTGTTCGCCGGCTGGGTGGCCACCCTCGGCGAGGAGCGGGCGCGCCGCGTGAGCGCGCTCCCCGGACACTCGGAGCACCAGCTCGGCACCGCGATCGACCTGCGCAGCGCGTCGGGGCCAGCCCCCTGGGACGTGCCCGATTGGGCCGCCACGCCCGAGGGGGCGTGGGTCGTGGCCAACGCCCACCGCTTCGGGTTCGTGCTCAGCTATCCGGCCGGGAGCGAGGACGTGACCTGTTACGACTACGAACCCTGGCACTTCCGCTGGCTCGGCCGCGACGCGGCCGCCGCCGTCCACGCCTCGGGGCTGACGCTGCGCGCGTGGCTGTACGCCCACCACCCGCCCGAGGGCACGCCGTGACGCGCGCCCGCGGCCTTCGGCTCCGCGCGACGCTCCGTGCGGCGCTCCTCGCGACGCTCCTCGCGGTGCTGCTCGCGGGTCTCGTCGGCCTGGCGTCGGCCCACGCCACGCTCGTGCTGGGCGACGTGGAGGTGAGCCCCGACCCGCCCGTGGCCGGGGAGCCCTTCCGCCTCACGGTGACGCTCGCCGATCCCGCGCTGGCGCCCGTCGAGGACGCGGTGGTGTTCATCGAGCTGCGCGAGCACCGGGCCGAGACCGCCGCCGTGCCCGCCGCCTCGACCGAGGCGCCGACGCTCCCCGAGCCCAAGGTCGAGCGTCTCCTGGTGGAGGTCGCCCCGGCGCGCTACGAGACCGACGTCGTCCTCGAGGGTCGGGGGACGTACCACCTGTTGATCCGCGACCAGACGTTCGAGTGGGAGGAGGCGAACGCCTCGGTGCTGCTCGAGCTGGGTGGCGCGCCCGTCGGGACGCTTCCGTTCATCCTGCCGCCCACCGCCATCGGCCCGCGCTCCCTGTGGACCTGGCTCATCTGGCTCATCGGCCTGCCGGTCGTCGCGGGAATCGTCGTCACGGTGCTGGTGCTCACCTCGGGACGCCCGCGCGAGGAAGCGCCCCCGGCGTGACGCCGCTCGACCAGGTGTCGGGCACGCTCTGGAACGTCGTCGCCGTGGTCGTCGGGACCTCCCTCGGCCTCGCGCTGCGCGGCCGGTTGGAGGCGCGCTTCACCGGCGTCCTGATGCAGGCGGTCGGCCTCGTCACCGTGCTCATCGGCCTCCAGAACGCCGCCGACCTGGGCGCCGTGCGCTCGCCGCCGGGGCTCATCATCGGGCTGGTCGCCCTCGCGCTCGGCGCCGTCCTGGGGGAAGCGTGGCGGCTCGAGGCCCGCCTCGACGCCCTGGGCGAGGCCATCAAGCGGCGCTTCCGTGGGCAGGGGCGCTTCACGGAGGGGTTCGTCGCCGCCAGCCTGCTGTTCTGCGTCGGGCCGCTCACCATCGTCGGCAGCATCCAGAACGGCCTCATCGGCGACGACGCGTTCCTGCTCCTCAAGTCGACGCTCGACGGGATCGCGGCGATCGCGCTGGCCGCGACGTTCGGCGTCGGCGTCATGGCGTCGGCGCTCGTGGTGCTGGTCTACCAGGGGTCGCTGTCGCTCGGCGCCGGACTGGTCGCGGGCGTGCTCGGCGATCCGGTGACGGACCCGCGCGTGCTGCTCGTGAACGGCGTCGGTGGCCTGATGATCGTGGGGCTCGGGATCACGCTGCTCGAGCTGCGCCGCATGTCGGTCGCGTCGATGCTGCCGGCGCTCGTGCTCGTCGTCGTCCTATACGAGGTGGTGACGCGCTCGCCGCTGACGCGGGTGCTAGGCTCGCCCTGATGGCCCTCTCCGACGCCGACCTCGATCACGTGGCCGACCTGGCACGCCTGGAGCTCGCTGCCGACGAGCGCGAGTCACTGCGCACCGACCTCGAACGGCTGCTCGCCTACGTGGCGCTCCTCCAGGAGGCCGACGCCGATGGTGTCGAGCCGATGTGGCGGCCGACGCCGCTCGTCGACGTGCTGCGCGACGACGTCGCGGTCGCGGCGAGCGGCTCCGCGATGCTCGAGGCGCTCGCGCCGGCGTGGCAGTCGGGTCGCGCGAAGGTCCCGCGGACCGTCGACCAAGACGCGTAGGCGCCGGGTCGTCAGGCCAGGACGTCGCTGCCGACGAAGGCGTGCAGCACCTCGGGCAGCGCCACCGTCCCGTCGGCACGCTGGTACGTCTCGACCAGCGCCGCGATGGTGCGCGGGAACGCCAGGGCCGAACCGTTGAGCGTGTGCACCACCTCGGTGCGCCCGCGACCCGCCGCGCCACCGGCGCGGCTGCGCGTGCCCAGCCGGTTGGCCTGGAACGACTCCATGTTCGAGATCGAGCTCACCTCGAGCCAGCGGCCCTGGCCCGGGCTCCACACCTCGAGGTCGTACTTCTTCGCCTGCGTGAAGCCCATGTCGCCGGTGCACATCAGCAGGCGCCGGAACGGCAGTCCGAGCTCGACGAGCAGCGACTCCGCCGTCGCGGTCATGCTCTCGAGCGCGTCGTAGCTCTCCTCGGGGCGCGTGAACTGCACCATCTCGACCTTGTCGAACTGGTGCACGCGGTTCAGGCCACGCACGTCCTTGCCGTGGCTCCCCGCCTCCCGCCGGAAGCAGGGCGTGTAGGCGCAGTAGCGCAGGGGCAGATCGGCGTCGTCGAGGATCTGGCCGCGATGCAGGTTCGTCACCGGGACCTCCGACGTGGGGATCAGGTAGAAGCCGCCGGTGACGGCGTACATCTGCCCCTCCTTGTCGGGGAGCTGCCCGGTGCCGATGGCCGACGCCTCGTTCACCATGAGCGGCGGCACGATCTCCTCGTAACCGGCTCGGCCGAGCCGGTCGAGGAAGTAGCCGGCCAGGCCGCGCACCAGGCGCGCGCCCGGTCCACGGAACACCGGGAACCCGGCGCCGGTCACGGCGACGCCGGCCTCGAGATCGAACCAGCGACGCGCGGCCGGCAGGTCCCAATGCGGCAGCAGACCGTCGTCGACGCGGCGCTCGCCGTGCTCCGACGCCACCACGTTGTCGTGCTCGCTCGCGCCGTAGGGCACGCTCTCGTGAGGGATGTTCGGGATCTCGAGCAGGAGCGTGTCGATCTGCTCCGCGAGGCTGGCGTCGCGGTCCTCGAGGCGCTTCACGTCGACCGAGACCTCGGCCATCTGGCTCATCAGCTCGTCGGCCGCCTCGCCCCGACGCTTGCGCGCGCCGATCTCCTTGCTGGCGCTGTTGCGCAGCGCCTGCTTGGCCTCGAGGTCGGAGCGCACCAGCCGCCGGCCCTCGTCGGCGATCAGCAGGGCGTCGAGCGCCTCCAGGGCGTCCGGGAGCTGCTTCGCCCGGATGGCGCGGCGGACCTGCTCCGGATGGTCGCGGATGAAGCGGAGATCCAGCATGGTCGTCAGTCTACGCCCTCACCCGCGCTCGGCCACCCCGCATCGCGGCGGCGACAGCTCGTTCCCGACGCCTTGCGGGCGGTGCTAGACTCGCGCCACGCAGGAGGGCCGGCCGGGCCGGCCGCGCCGGCCTTGCCGGCCCATGAGGAGGAGCGACGGTGCTCGATACCCGCACGCGCAGCCAGGAGGTGGCCGAGCGCCACCGTGAGTTCATCTTCCCCGCGGTGACGCCGTACTACGGCGACGACCCGCTCGTGGTGGAGCGCGCCAAGGACCAGTACGTCTGGGACGTCGAGGGGAAGCGCTACCTCGACTTCTTCGGCGGCGTGCTCACGGTCAGTGTCGGGCACTGCAACGACGAGGTCACCGCCGCCATCCACGCGCAGCTCGACAAGGCGCAGCACACCTCGACGCTGCTCGTGAACGAGGTGATGGTGCAGGTCGCCGAGAAGGTCGCGGCGCTCACGCCGGGCCGGTTGCAGAAGTGCTTCTTCACGAGCAGCGGCTCCGAGGCGAACGAGACGGCGTTGATGGCGGCGCGGATGCACACGGGCCACCGCGACGTGATCACGCTGCGGCACGCCTACTCCGGCCGCACCGCCACGGCGATGAGCCTCACCGGCCACGGCACGTGGCGGCTCGGCGGCGTGTTCGACGGCACCATCAAGCACGTCCGCAACCCGTACGCGTACCGCGCCCCCGCCGGACTCGACGCCGAGAGGCTGCTCGACCTCTGCGTCCAGGACCTCGAGGAGACGCTGGCGACGGTGACCGACGGTCGCATCGCCGCCTTCATGGCCGAGCCGATCCAGGGGGTGGGCGGGTTCATCGTCGCGCCGCGCGACTACTTCGCGCGCATCCTGCCGATCGTGCGCGAGGCGGGCGGGCTGCTGATCATCGACGAGGTGCAGACGGGCTGGGGCCGCACGGGGCGGTACTGGTGCGGGATCGAGCACTGGGGCGTCGAGCCCGACATCATGACCTTCGCCAAGGGGATGGCCAACGGCTCCCCCATCGGCTGCACCATCGCCACGCCCGAGGTGGCCGACTCGCTGAAGGGCCTGACCTTCGCCACGTTCGGCGGCAACCCCGTCACGATGGCGGCGGCGTTGGCGACGATCGAGTACATCGAGCGCCACGACCTCCTGCGCCACGTCGAGGAGCAGGGGGCGCGCTTCCTCGCTCGGCTGCGGGAGATGCAGGGGCGGCACGCGTTCGTCGGCGACGTGCGCGGCATGGGGCTGATGGCGGGCCTCGAGCTGGTCGTGCCCGGCACCGACAAGACGCCGGACCCGGCACGCGCCACGGCGCTCATCGCGGCGGCGCGCGACCTCGGCCTGCTGATCGGCAAGGGCGGCCTCTACGGCAACGTGGTGCGCATCGCGCCGCACCTCAACGTGTCGGCGGGCGACTTGGACACCGGTTGCGACCTGCTCGAGGAGGCGCTGTCGGCCGTCGCCTGAGCGGGTAGGCGCCCTGGAGGCAGGGCGTCACCACGCGACGCCG
>SKWV01000090.1 GCA_007128755.1 Trueperaceae bacterium | reverse complement strand
TCGTGCGCGATGCCCAGGGCGTCGATGACGAGGCGGGCCCGCTCCAGCGAGGGGCTGTCGATCCGGGCGTACGGCAGGCGCAACGCCAGCACGTTGCCGGGCCCCAGGGCGCGTGCGGCGAGGTACGCGACCGTGGCGCTGTCCACGCCGCCGGAGAGGTTCAGCACCACCTTCTCGAAGCCGAAGCGGCGACGGACCGTGTCCTGCACGAAGCGCTCGAGCCGTTCGGCGAGGGGGGCGGGCTCGACGCGGAGCCGCGCGTGGGGAGTGGCACGTGATGACATCGGGCCTCCTCGAGGTGCAAGGTGGATGATACGGGGCGCCGCCGCCGCGCCTCGGTGCGCGCGCCCGAGAGGAGCACACATGAACGGCCTCTATGAGGGTGCCGCCAAGAGCCTACTCTTCACCGACCTCTACCAGCTCACGATGGCGCAGGTGTACCTGCGGTTGGGGATCGGCGAGGCACGCTCGCAGTTCGACGTCTTCTTCCGGCGGTACCCCGACTACGGTGAGCATCAGGCCGGCTACTGCGTGTTCGCCGGTCTCGACGATCTGCTGGCGTGGATGGCGGCGGCCCGCCTGCACCCGGACGACGAGGCGCGGCTGCGGACGATGCGCGACGGGGCGGGCGGCCCGTTGTTCGACGACGCGTTCTTCCGGTGGCTGCGTGAGCAGGAGGGGATGCCCGGCCTGACGCTCCGGACGGTGGCGGAGGGACGCGTGATCCACGCCGGGACGCCGTACGTGGTCGCGGAGGCGCCGCTCGGCCTCGCGCAGCTGATCGAGACGCCGGTCCTCAACCACCTCAACTACCCGACGCTGATCGCCACGCGGGCGGCGAGGCTGCGGCACGCGGCGCGCGGCGGGTCGCTCCTCGACTTCGGGATGCGGCGCGGGCCCGCTCACGCCGTCGATCCCGGCACGCGCGCGGCGCTCATCGGCGGCGTCGACGCCTCCTCCAACACCGGCATCAGCCTGCGGCTGGGTGTGCCGCCGCGCGGGACGCACGCGCACAGCCTCGTCCAGGCCATCATCGCGCTGGGCGGCAGCGAGCTCGACGCCTTCCGGGCCTACGCCGAGGTCTACCCCGACGACTGCCTGCTGCTGCTCGACACCGTCGATACGCTCGGCAGCGGTCTGCCGAACGCCATCACCGTGTTCGAGGAGCTGCGCGCTGCCGGCCATGAGCCCCGCGGCGTGCGCCTCGACTCGGGTGACCTGGCGTTCCTGTCGATCCGGGTCGCCGCCGAGCTCGACGGGGCCGGCTTCAAGGACACCACGATCGCCCTCTCCAACCAGCTCGACGAGCTCACGATCTGGCAGATCCTCCAGCAGATCGAGGAGGAGGCGCCCTCCTACGGGATCGAGCCGGCGCGCCTGGTGGCGCGCATGGCCTACGGCGTGGGCACGAGGCTGATCACCAGTCGCGGCGACAGCGCGCTCGACGGGGTGTACAAGCTCGTCGCGATGGAGCGTGACGGCGCTTGGGAGCCCAGCAGCAAGCAGTCCGATACCCCGTCGAAGTCGACGACGCCCGGGCCGAAGGCGCTCCATCGCGTGTACGACGAGCGCGGTCGCGCGACCGCCGACCTCGTGACCGTCGCCGACGAGCGGCCGACGCCCGACGCGCCGTTGCACCTGCATCACCCCACGGAGGAGGCGTCGCGGACGCTGGAGCCGAGCGACATGACGAGCATCGAGGCGCTGCACGAGGTGGGCTGGGCCGACGGGGCGCGCCGCGTCCCCGAGCTGGAGATCGCCGAGGCCCGAGCCCGGCGCGAGGCCGACGAGGAGCGCCTGGACCCCGGCGTGCGACGCCTCATGAACCCGCACATCTATCACGTCTCGCTGAGCAGCCGGCTGGCGCGACTCAAGCGCGGGGTCACCGCCTCCGAGGCGTGAAGCGGCGCGCGAGGGCGGTGACGCGCGTTCGGCCTCGTCTCCCCCGAACGCTCACGGGCCCGCCTCGCGTGGCCGGCCCGCGATGATCTCGATCACCACACCGTGGGCGGCGTCGGCGTCGAGGAAGACGGCGCGGCGGCCCATCGTCGCCGGGATGATCGGGGTGTCCTCGCTTGCCAAGCCCGACGCCACCGCGTGGTCCTTGTAGGCCGAGACGTCGTCCACGGCGAGACCGAGGTGGTGCAGGGCCGTCTCGCGCTCGCCCAGCCACGTGAGGAGCGGATGGTCGTCCGTCAGCGGCTCGACGAGTTGCAGGTGGGCGTCGCCGAGGTCGAGGTTGGTGAGCTGGACCGTCCCCGCCTGCGCCCGGGCGGTGAG
Organism: Trueperaceae bacterium; assembly: GCA_007128755.1. Lineage (GTDB taxonomy): Bacteria > Deinococcota > Deinococci > Deinococcales > Trueperaceae > SKWV01. Next base: position 2,871 of record SKWV01000090.1, on the reverse strand, counting down.
CGCCACGCGGAGCCCCATGGTGTCGCGCCAGAACCGCAGCGCCCGCTCCGTGTCTCGCACGACGATCGCGACATGATCGATGCCTCGCAGCATGGTGCCTCCTGCCTGCGAGGGTAGCGTGTCCCGCCGCGGCCGCGCGGGTGCGGCGCCCTGGCTGTGTCGGCTGTCGCGTCGAGGCCGCGCCGAGCGTCTACCCTGCCCTCACGTCGCTGCTCGACCTCGACGGCAGGAGGTTCCACGATGCTCCGCGCTCCGTACCGTCACGCCTTCGCGGCGTTCCTCGTGCTCGCCCTCACGACCGCGTGCTTCCCGTTCCAGGCCTCTCGCGGCGGCGGGCAGACGGACTTCGAGGGGCCGCGGGTGGTGGATCCGGCCGACGTGGCCGTCGTCGCCGGTTTCACGGTCGAGGTCGTCGCCGAGGGCCTGACCTTCCCGACGGGCGTGGCCTTCGGCGACGACGGCCGCGCGTACGTGACGGAGTCGGGGTACGCCTACGGCGAGGTCTTCACGACGCCGCGCCTCGTGCGGATCGAGCGCGACGGCAGCCACACCGTCGTCGCGGAGGGCGACAACCCGCCGTGGAACGGCGTCGACGCGTGGCAGGGCGACCTGTTCGTCGCCGAGGGCGGCGTGCTGGAGGGCGGCCGCATCCTGCGCATCACGCCGGGCGGCTCCGTCTCGGTCCTGGCCGAGGGGCTGCCGAGCCAGGGCGATCATCACACCAACGGCCCCGTCGTCCGCGACGGGTTCGTGTACGTGGGTCAGGGCGTCGTCACCAACAGCGCCGTGGTGGGGCTGGACTCCTACGGCTTCGGCTGGTTGCCGCGCTTCCCCGACCTCCACGACGTGCCCTGCGAGGACGTCGTGCTCGTCGGCGACTCCTTCGAGACGCCCGACCCGCTGACGGACGGCGACACCACGGTCCGCACGGGCGCCTTCTCGCCGTTCGGGGTGGCGGCCGAGCCGCAGCAGGTGGTGCGTGGCAGCGTCCCCTGCAGCGGGGCGATCATGCGGGTGCCGGTCGAGGGCGGCGAGCTCGAGCTCGTCGCCTGGGGCTTCCGCAACCCGTTCGGGCTGGCGTTCGGTCCCGACGACGAGCTCTACGTCACCGACAACATGTACGACGATCGGGGCAGCCGCCCGGTGTTCGGCGCGGGCGACCTGCTCTGGCGGGTGGTGCCGGGGTGGTGGTACGGGTGGCCCGACTTCCACGGCGACCGGCCGCTCACCGACGCGGATCACTACCGACCGCCCCGTCGGCCGGCGCCCGGATTCGTCCTGGCGACGCACCCGAACGAGCCGCTCCAGCCCGCCGCCGTGTTGGCCGTCCACTCGTCCTCGAACGGCTTCGACTTCTCACGCCATGCCGGCTTCGGGTTCGAGGGCGACGCCTTCGTCGCGCAGTTCGGCGACATGGCGCCGGGCGTGGGCAAGGTGCTGGCGCCGCCTGGGTTCCGCGTGGTGCGGGTCGACGTCGGCACGGGGGTCGTCCAGGACTTCCTCGTCAATCGCGACGGGAGTGGACCCGCGAGCCTGCACGGCTCGGCCGGCCTCGAGCGTCCCGTCGCGGCGAGGTTCGATCCCGAGGGGACGGCGCTGTACGTCGTCGACTTCGGCGTCATGCTCGTCACCGACGAGGCGCCCGTGCCGATCCCGGGGACGGGCGTGCTCTGGCGCGTCGTCCGTTCGGAGGCACCATGAGGCGCGCAGGAGCGACCGCCGCGATCCTCGCGCTCGTCCTGAGCGTGTCGGCCTGCACGCCCGGGTACCGCGGCGAACCGCTCAGCGGGCCGCTCGACGTCTCGGGTCCGCTGCTCGCCGAGGGACAGCGCTCGTTCGCCCGGCACTGCCACCAGTGCCACCCCGGTGCGCAGGCGGGGCTCGGGCCGAGCATCACGCCGAGTCCGGTGATCATCCGCATCCAGGTCCGGTCCGGACTGGGTGCCATGCCGGCGTTCTCGGAGGAGCGCCTGCCGGACGCGGAGCTCGACGCCTTGGTCGCGTACCTCATGGAGCTGAGCGCGCACGGGCTCGCCGTGCGCGGTCCGTAGGCCGGAGCTGCACGCGCGGCTGCCCCGCGCTTCATCCGGGGCGTATCCTGGTGCGGATCCTGATCGCCGCGCCCCTCGCGAGGAGCGTCGCTCGCGACCAGGCGCAGAGGGGGACCAGGTGCCGGATCGACCGCTCCGCTGGGGCATCATGAGCACGAGTCACATCGGCCGCCGAGCCGTGGTGCCCGCCATCGCCGCGTCGTCGGGCAGCGAGCTGCTGGCGGTCGCCAGCCGCAGCGCCGACGCCGCGGCGTCGTTCGCCGCCGAGGCGTCCATCCCTCGGTCCTACGGGAGTTACGACGACCTGCTCGCCGATCCCGACGTCGACGCCGTCTACATCCCCCTGCCGAACAGCCTGCACGCGCCCTGGACCGTACGCGCGGTCGAGGCGGGGAAGCACGTGCTGTGCGAGAAGCCGCTGGGTCTGAGTGCGGCGGAGTGTCGCGTGATGCAGGGTGCGGCCGAGCTCCACGGCGTGCGGCTGATGGAGGCGTTCATGTACCGCTACCACCCGCGGACGCTGCGCGTCGTCGAGCTCGTGCGCAGCGGCGCGCTCGGCCCGCTGCGGTCCATCCGCGCGACCTTCTCGTTCGTGGTCGAGGATCCCACCAACATCCGGCTCGACGCGAGCTTGGGAGGCGGCGCGCTCATGGACGTGGGGTGTTACTGCGTCGACGTCGGTCGGGCGCTCGCCGGCGCGGAGCCGGACGAGGTGCAGGCGTTCATGGTGCCGCATCCCGGCGGCGTCGACCGTTCACTCGCCGGGACGCTGCGGTTCGGCGACGACGTCGTCGCGCAGTTCACGTGCTCGCTCGACGCC
>SKWV01000367.1 GCA_007128755.1 Trueperaceae bacterium | reverse complement strand
GGCCAGTGGCACCTGCGCCCCTTCACCTACGCGCTCACGCCCGACATGGATCCGGTCACCTGGCGGCGCATCTACACCGAAGACACGAGCACGCGCTACCCGATCTACTTCTTCGTGCGCTCGTGGGAGTACCAGCTGTTCGGCTTCATCCGGTCCGACCTCCACCTCTTCGGTACGGAGGCGCCCGGGACCGTGTTCCTCCTGGGCACCGACAAGCTCGGCCGCGACCTGCTCAGCCGCACCATCTTCGGTGGTCGCGTCTCGATGTACGTGGCCTTCGCCGGAGCGCTCGTGAGCGCCTTCCTCGGCGCCGTGATCGGGGCGATGTCGGGCTACTACGGTGGCCTCTTCGATACCATCACGCAGCGCATCATCGAGCTCCTGCTCTCCTTCCCCACGCTGCCGCTCTTCATGGCGTTGAGCGTCGCCATCCCGGTGGAGTGGCCGCCCTTCGGGGTCTTCCTCGGCATCATCGCCATCTTCTCGCTGCTCTCCTGGCCGGTGCTGGCGAGGGAGGTGCGGGGCAAGGTGCTCTCGTACCGGGAGGAGGAGTTCGTGACGGCCGCGCACGCCATCGGCGCGACGAACCCCTACATCGTCTTCCGGCACATCTTGCCGAACGTGCTCAGCCACGTGATCGTGATCCTCACCATCACGATCCCCGAGCTGATCCTGGCCGAGGGCGCGTTGAGCTTCCTGGGGCTGGGCATCCAGCCGCCGATGGTGAGCTGGGGCGTGCTGCTGAGCGACGCCACCACCCTGGAGACCCTGGGTCGCAACCCCTGGGTGATGATCCCGGGGATCGCCATCCTCGTGACCGTGCTCGCGTTCAACTTCTTGGGCGACGGCCTGAGGGACGCCGTCGACACGACCTCGCACCTCTAGGCTCCAACCTCGGCGCGCGCCGCGCCCCTCACGACGGGGCCGGCGACGCCTCGAGCGACCACGAAAGGGGATCGTTTCGATGCCAAAGATCAGCTTCATCGGCGCCGGCAGCACGGTCTTCGCGCAGAACCTGCTGGGCGACATCCTGCTCTACCCCGAACTGGCCGAGTCGGAGATCAGCCTCTTCGACATCGACGAGGCGCGGCTCGAGACGTCGCTGGTGGTGGCGCACAAGGTCGCCGAGGCACTCGGCGTCACGCCACGCTTCGACGCCACCACCGACCGCGAGCGGAGCTTGGACGGCGCCGACTACGCCATCGCGATGATCCAGGTGGCGGGCTACGAGCCCGGCACGGTGACGGACTTCGAGATCCCCAAGCGCTACGGCCTGCGCCAGACCATCGCCGACACGCTGGGGATCGGCGGCATCATGCGCGGCTTACGGACCATCCCCGTCCTCCTCGACATCGCCTCCGACATGGAGCGGCTCTGCCCCGACGTGACCTTCTTGCAGTACGTGAACCCCATGGCGATGAACTGCTGGGCCCTCTCGCGCGCCAGCACGATCCGCACGATCGGCCTGTGCCACAGCGTCCAGGGCACGGCCGAGCAGATCGCGCGCGACATCGACGTCCCCATCGAAGAGATCAACTACCTCTGCGCGGGCATCAACCACATGGCCTTCTACCTGACGTTCGAGCGCGCGGGCGAGGACCTCTACGGACGCATCCGCCAGGTGATCGACGAGGGCCGCGTCCCCGACTGGAACCGGGTGCGCTACGAGATGTTCGAGCGGCTCGGCTACTTCGTGACCGAGTCGAGCGAGCACTTCGCCGAGTACGTGCCGTACTTCATCAAGCGCGACCGACCCGACCTGATCGAGACCTTCAACGTGCCCCTCGACGAGTACATCACGCGCTGCGAGGCGCAGATCGCCCAGTGGAAGACGCTGCGTCGCGAGCTCGAGGACCCCGCCAGCACCGTCACCGTGCGCCGCAGCCACGAGTACGGCTCGGCGATCATCCATAGCCTCGAGACGGGCGTCCCCACCGTCGTCTACGGCAACGTGCCCAACGACCACCTCATCGACAACCTCCCGCACGGCTGCTGCGTGGAGGTCCCCTGCCTCGTCGACGCGAACGGCGTCCAGCCGACCCGGATCGGCGCGCTGCCGCCGCACCTCGCCGCGCTCATGCAGACCAACGTCAACGTCCAGGCGCTCACGGTCGAGGCCGCGCTGACGGGCAGGCGCGAGCACATCTACCACGCCGCCATGCTCGACCCGCACACGGCCGCCGAGCTCGACCTCGACCAGATCTGGTCGCTGGTCGACGACCTCATCGATGCGCACGGTCACTGGTTGCCGGAGTACTCGGGTCCGAGCGGAGGACCCGCGTCCAGGAGGAAGCAGCATGCCTAGGATCACCCTGATCGGCGCGGGCAGCGTCGTGTTCACGCGCAACCTGTGCAGCGACATCCTGCTGTCGCCGGCGCTCCAGGACGCCACCATCAGCCTGATGGACATCGACGCCGCACGGCTGCGGCAGGCGCAGGAGGTGGTCCAGGCGCTCATCGACGGCCGCGGGCTCAGGGCCACCGTCGAGGCCACCACCGACCGCCGGCAGGCCGTCCGCGACGCCGACTACGTCGTCACGACCTTCCAGCAGGGCGGCCTCGACGCCTACGCGCTCGACATCGAGATCCCCAGGCGATACGGCGTCGAGCAGTGCGTCGGCGACACGCTCGGCCCCGGCGGCGTCTTCCGCGCCCTGCGCACCATCCCCGTCCTGCTCGACCTCTGCGACGAGCTCGACGAGCTCGCGCCCGACGCGCTGCTGCTCAACTACGTCAACCCCATGGCCGCCAACTGCTGGGCGATCGACGCAGGCACGGGCCGGCCGCACGTCGGCCTGTGCCACAGCGTCCAGGGCACCAGCGAGATGCTGGCGCGCTGGATCGACGTGCCCATCGACGAGATCGTCTACCGCTGCGCCGGCATCAACCACCAGGCCTACTTCCTCGAGTTCCGCCGCGGCGCCGAAGACCTGTACCCGCGCATCGAACGGGCGATCCTCCGCCCGGAGGTCGACGCCGAGGAGCCCGTGCGCGTCGACCTCATGAAGAGCTTCGGCTACTTCGTGACCGAGTCGAGCGGCCACGCGAGCGAGTACTCGCCCTACTTCCGCAAGAGCGCCCGGATGGTCGACGAGGAGCTCGTGCCGCGCTTCACCGACGCTCGCAACGCCTGGTTCGGCCTCGGGCGCACCGGCGGCTACCTGGAGCACTGCATCGCCCGGCTCGCCGAGTCCACGGCGGACGACGAGGAGCTCGTCGCGGGCCGCGCGCCGCTCCCGACGGAGCGCACGCACGAGTACGGGTCGTTCATCATGGAGGCGATCGAGACGCACCGCCCCATCCACGTCAACGGCAACGTCCCCAACCGCGGTCTCATCACCAACCTGCCCGAGGGCTGCTGCGTCGAGGTGCCGTGCCTGGTGGACGGCAACGGCGTGCAGGGGACGTTCGTGGGCGCCCTGCCCACCCAGCTCGCCGCGCTCGCCCGGACCAACGTCAACGTCCAGGAGCTCATCGTGGAGGCGGCCTTGAGCGGCGATACCGACGCCGTCCACCACGCGGTCGCGCTCGACCCGCTCACCGCGGCGGTCTGCACGCTGCCGCAGATCCACGCGATGGTCGCCGAGATGCTCGAGCAGCAGGCGCCATGGCTGCCGCAGTTCGCCGGCGCCGGCGAGGCCGCCGAGGTACCGGCGTAGCCCCGCCCACGGACGTCGCCGCGGCCCTGCGCCACGCGGGCGACACGCGCTGCCTCCGGATCGGCGAGGGCGTGCTCCCTGCGGTCGTCGAGGTGCTGTCGACGTGCTTCGGCGAGGAGAGCGCCGTCGTCGTGGCCGACACGAACACCTTCGCCGCCGCCGGCCGCGAGGTCGACGACCATCTGCGAGCGGCCGGACGCTCGGTCGGCCCGGCGATCGTCCTGCCCGGCACGCCGGCGCCCTACGCCGATCTCGGCACCGTCGTCGCCCTGGAGGAGCGGCTCCGCGCGCATGGCGGCGTACCGGTCGTGGTGGGATCGGGCACCCTCAACGACCTGACGAAGCTGGCCGCGCACCGCCTGGGCAGGCCGTACATGTGCGTCGCGACCGCCGCCTCCATGGACGGCTACACCGCCTTCGGCGCCGCCATCACCGTCGACGGCTTCAAGCAGACGATGGCCTGCCCGGCGCCGCGCGCCGTCGTCGCCGACCTCGCCGTGCTCGCCCACGCGCCGGCCGCGATGCACGCCACGGGGTACGGCGACCTCCTGGGCAAGATCACCGCCGGGGCGGACTGGATCCTCGCCGACGCGCTCGAGATCGAGCCCATCGACCCCCGCGCCTGGCCACTGGTGCAAGACGGGCTCCGTGGTTGGGTCGCCCATCCCGAGCGGCTGCGCACCGGCGACCCCGAGGCCGTCGCCTCGCTCTTCGAGGGGTTGATCATGGCCGGCGTGGCGATGCAGATCAGCGCCTCGTCGCGACCCGCATCGGGGAGCGAGCACCGCTTCAGCCACCTCTGGGAGATGCAGGCGCTGGCCCACGGCCATGGGGCCGTCCCGCACGGCTTCAAGGTGGGCGTCGGCACCATCGCTGCCGCGGCGCTCTACGAACGCCTGCTGGCACGCGACCTCACCCGCCTCGACGTCGAAGCCGTGTGCGCCTCCTGGCCCTCGCGCCAGGAGGTCGAGCGGAGCGTTCGCCTGCGTCACGGCCCATCGCTCGCCACCCAGGCCGTGGAGGAGAGCCTGGCGAAGTACCTCGACGCGGGGCAGCTCCGGCAGCGCCTGCTCCTCGTGCGGGAGCGCTGGCCAGCGATCCGGGAGCGGCTCGAGACACAGCTCATGACGGCGGAGCGCCTCCGGGACCGGCTGCGCTCCGCCGGGTGCCCGACCGACCCGACCGAGATCGGGATCGACGCCCCTCGCTTCGTGGCGTCGTACGCCCTCGCCGGTACCATCCGCCGACGCTACACCGTGCTCGATCTGGCCCACGAGACGGGGCTCCTCGCCGACTGCGTCGACGAGCTGTTCGCCCCGGGCGGGTTCTGGAACCGTGTGGCCATCGCATGAAGGCCGAGGGTCGCCAGGGGGACGAGGGGCTTCGGCCTAGAACAGCTTCGTGACCTCTTGGCAGCGGAGCACCGCCCGGGCCTCCGACCGCGTCATCGGCCGCCCGATCAGCGTCCCCTGGAGCCGCTCGCAGCCGAGCTCGAGCATCAGGTCGCGCTGCG
>SKWV01000057.1 GCA_007128755.1 Trueperaceae bacterium | reverse complement strand
CGGCTACCGCTTGGCGGCCGAGGACGCCGCGTTGCGTGAGCGACCGCGCCGGGCCCGAGGCGCTCCGTCCGTCATTGACACACCTCCTCTTTTCGCGCAGAATTGCATCAATATGTCCCAGATGGACCGCTATTTGGCGCCACAACGCGCCAAAGAGGTGCAGGTCATGGCGCTCGTCGACGAACGCGGCGCCACCACGCGTCGTGCTCTGGCGGAGGCCACGGGTCTCCAGGCCGCGAGCCTGAACCGGCTGGTGGCGGGACTGGTCGACCGGGGCCTGCTCGAGGCGGTCGATCATGCAGGCACCGGGCGCCGCGGGCGGCCCGAGGGCCGTGTGGCGATCCGACCGGACGCCGCGGCCATCGTCGGTCTCGAGTTCGGGCGTGACCACGTCGCAGGCGTCGTGATCGACGCCGCCGGTCGGGTCCGGCACGTCGACGAGGCGCTGAGCGCCCCCCCGTTCGAGGTGTCGGACGCGACCATGGACGCGCTCGCCGACGCGGCGGAGCGACTCCGCGCCGACGCAGGGTTCCCGCCCAGCGCACTGCGCGCCGTGGGCATCGCGCTCCACGACGTCGTCACGGCCAACGGGGCCTGGCGCACGGTCGAGACGCCAGGGGGCGACCATTACGACGTCCGCGCGGCGCTCACGGCGCGGCTGCGCCGCCTCGTCCTGGTGGACGACGTCTCGCGCGCCTTCGCCGAGGCCGAGCACCGCTTCGGAGCGGGGGCCGGCGAGCCCGACATGATCTACCTCTTCATCGGCAGTCACGGCGTCGGCGGCGGCATCTTCGTCAACGACCGACTCCTCGTCAGCTCCGGCGGTATCTGCGGCGAGATCGGCCACGTGGTGGTCGACGAGGACGGCGAGCTCTGCCAGTGCGGCAGCACCGGTTGCTTCGAGACGGTCGCCTCGCACCGAGCGATCGTGGCGCGCTTCGAAGCGCTCGCCGCGCGTGGTGTGAGCACCGCCCTCACGCCGCCCGTCACCTTCCACGAGATCTGCGCCGCCGCCGGCCGAGGCGACAAGGGCGCCTACCTGGTCCTTCGCGAGCTCGCCGAGGCCACGGGACGCGCGCTCGGCGCGACCATCAACGTGGTCGGGGCACCCACCGTCATCGTCGGCGGCGCCTTGCGAGCGGCGGGCTCGACGTTCCTGGATCACGTCGGGGTGACGCTCCGCGCACGCGTCGTCTCCGGCCTCTCTCCACACGTCTCCCTCCGCTACGCCACCCTCCCGCCGCACGCCGGTGCTCTGGGCGCCGCCGTCAAGGCGCGGGAAGCCGCCCTCTGGAGCGGCGAGCTCCTCGAGCCGACGCCCGAAGCCGTTCCGGCCCCGTAACACCCCGAGATTGGAGGCACCGAAGCCGTCGTACCCAGCCGTCACTCCGCGTTCGAAGCCCGAAGGAGGCAACCATGCGAGTCAACCGTTCGCTGCACCCACGACGCCTCGTCACCGTCCTGAGCGCCGTACTCCTGGCGATCGGCGCCGCCGTCGCTCAGGAGCCGGTCGAGATCACCATCACCCACACGATGACGGGCGGCACCCACCGAGTCGCGTTCGACGAGATCATCGACGCGTTCCACGAGGAGTACCCCAACATCCGCGTCCGGCAGATGCCGCAGGACATGGAGATCTACCAGGACGTCGGCCTGATCTCCATGCTCCAGAGCCCGAACCCGCCCGACATCTTCTTCCAGTGGGGCGGCGACCTCGTGCGCCGCGACGCCGAGCTCGGCTTCGCGGCCGACCTCAGCGACGCCCTCGACGAGGACGGCTGGGGCGACACCTTCTTGGACGCCGCCTGGTCCGAGAGCTCCGGCACCATGTACGACGGCCGCGTCTACATGATCCCGTACGCCTTCGACGTCACCACGGTGCTCTGGTACAACGTCGACATGTTCGAGGAGCACGGCCTCGAAGAGCCCGAGACGTGGGGCGAGTTCCTCGATATCGTGCGCACGCTGCGCGAGGCCGGCGAGACGCCGATCATCCTCGGCAACCAGCAGTTCTGGCCGCTCGGCAACTGGGCGGGGCACATCACGGCGCGCGTGGTCGGCATGGATCTCTTCGATCGCGCCCTGCGGCTCGAGGAGCCCTTCTCTCAGCCGGCGTTCGAGGACGCCTTCGAGCGCTTCGCCGAACTCGCCGAGGCGAACGCCTTCAACCGCGACCTCGCCGGGCTCGGTGCCAGCGAGTCCATGACCGCCTTCTTCCAGGGCGCGGGCGCGATGCACCCCATCGGCTCGTGGCTCATCCCCAACGCGCTCGATACCGCACCGGACGACTTCCGCTACGGCGCCTTCAACACCCCGGAGATCCCGGGCGGCGCCGGTGACCCGCACAGCATCATCGGCCTCGCCACGGGCTTCCAGGTGAGCGCCGAGACGCCGCACTTCGACGAGGCGATCACCTTCTTGCGCTTCTTCACGAACATGGAGAACCAGGTCGCGTGGGCCGAGTCCGGTCGGTTCAGCCCGGTCCGCGGCGCCATGGCGGCGGCCGACATCGACGAGCACAACCAGCAGCTCGCCGAGCTCTTCCTCGACGCCGAAGAGATGGTCCCTCCGCCCGACACCGGCTACCCCGTCGAGGTCGCCGACATCTTCTACCAGGGCGCGGCGCTCGTCGCCGGCGGTCTGGCCTCGCCGACCCAAGGCCTCGCCTGGATCGACGAGCAGTTGAGCCTCCTGCAGTGACGGGCAGGAGCTGACGTGGACTCCTCGAGCCGCGCCGCGACCCACCGAGGGCGAGGCGGGATCACGCGGTCGCGCGCGGCGCGGCTCGAGGAGCTGCAGAAGTACCTCTTCATCCTGCCGGCGTTGGCGCTCTTCGCCACCTTCGTGCTGCTGCCGCTCGGCAGCGCGCTCTACTTCAGCTTCACGACGTGGGACGGGCTCCGGACGCCGGAGTGGGTGGGAACCCGCAACTACGCTCGCGCGTTCGCCGACACCATCCACGTCCGTTCGTACGTCAACGTCGGCGTCTACATCCTCGGCACGCTCGTCGTCGAGGTGGCGTTCGGCCTGCTGATGGCCGTGCTGCTGGCGAGCGACCGCCTCGGCTTCGCCTTCATGCGCGGCCTCTTCTTCTCACCCATGGTGCTGTCGATGGTGGCGGCGGGCATCCTATGGAAGTACGTCTACGACTACCGCACCGGGCTGCTGAACGAGGCGCTGCGCGCCGGCGGCTTGGGCGACTTCGCGCACCCGTGGCTCTCGGACCCCGGCACCGCCATGGCCGGCGTGATCGTCGTGTCGGGCTGGAAGTACGCGGGCTTCTTCATGATCATCTTCCTGGCCGCGCTCCGGCGCATCCCCACCTCCCTCTACGAGGCGGCGATGCTCGACGGCGCCACCGCCCTGCAGCGCCTCTGGCACGTCACGCTGCCGCTCCTGCGCGAGACGACCATCATCGCCGTGCTGCTCTGCGTCACGGGCGGGTTCGCCGCGTTCGACCTCTTCTTCACCATGACGAACGGCGGGCCCTTCAACGCCACCGAGATCCCCACCACGTGGATCGTGAAGCAGGCGTTCGACCGCCACAACATGGGGTACGGCGCGGCGCTGACGGTCATCATGACGGTCGTCGTCGGCGTCGTCTCGCTCGCCTACCTGCTCGCCACGCGCCGGAGGCACGCCGTTGAGTACTAGCGCCAGCGCCACACGCGCACGTCGCGCCACTCCGGCGACGATCCTCCACTACTGGGTCGCCATCACCGTCGTGGCCGGCATGGCCTTCCCGCTGGTGTGGATGCTCTACTCCTCGCTCAAGACGAACCAGGAGATCGCGCTCACGCCGCTCGCGCTCCCGGCGGCCTTCCGCTGGCAGCACTACGTGGAGGCGTGGCAGCTCGGCAACTTAGGGCGCCTCTACCTCAACAGCCTGCTCGTGACCGGCGTCTCGGTGACGGCGCTGGTCATGATCGCCAGCCTCGCCGCCTACGCCTTCGCGCGGCTCCGCTTCCGCGGCCGCGACGCCCTCTTCTACCTGTTGCTCATCGGACTGCTGCTGCCGGCGCAGGTGGTCATCATCCCGCTCTTCTTCCTGCTGCGCGACATGGGGCTGCTCAACACCTACTGGGCGCTGATCCTGCCCTACACGAGCTGGCCGCTGGCGCTCACCATCTATCTGTTGCGCTCGTACTACCTGACGCTGGAACGCGAGCTCGAGGACGCCGCGCGGATCGACGGCGCCGGGCTCTTCCAGACCTATGTCTTCGTGATGTTCCCGCTCGTGCGGCCGGCGCTCGCGACCGTGGTGATCCTGAACCTGGTGAACCTCTGGAACGAGCTCCTGTTCGCGCTCCTCTTCATCCAGGACGAACAGCTGCGGACGCTTCCGGCCGGGCTGCTGGCGTTCTCCGGCTACTACATCGTCGACTACCGGCTGGTCTTCGCCGCACTCTCGATCACCACCGTGCCGATCCTGGTCGTCTACTTCCTGTTCCAGCGCCAGGTCATCGCCGGCCTGACCACCGGCGCGCTCGACTGATGCGTCGCCGCCGACCACGAAGGGAGCACCACGCACCGTGACCGAACCCGACTACCTGTGCGGCGTCATCGAGGGCTTCTACGGACGTCCCTGGACGCATGAGCAGCGGCTCGCGCTCTTCGGGCGCCTGGGCGCGCTGGGGATGAACTCCTACGTGTACGGCCCCAAGGACGACATCAAGCTCCGCGCGCGCTGGCGCGAGCGCTACGACGACACCGAGGCCGCGCGCATGCGGGAGCTCGTCACCGCCTGCCACGGCGCCGGCCTGCGCTACGTCTACGCGATCGCCCCCGGGCTCGACATCCGCTACGGCGACGCTGGCGACGTGGAACGCCTCGTCGCCAAGGTGGGCCAGCTCTTGGGTCTCGGCGTGCACGACGTCGCGCTCCTCTTCGACGACATCCCCCACGCCATGGACCCGGACGACGAGGCCCACTTCGGCTCCTTCGCACGCGCGCAGGCGCACGTCGCGGAGCGGCTGTTCGAGCAGGTGCGGGCGCGGCGCCCCGACGGCCGACGCCTGCTCTGCCCCACCGACTACTGCGGCCGCATGGCCGACGCCGACGGCTGGTCGTACCTGAACGACCTCGCGGCACGCCTCCCGGCCGACGTGGAGGTCTTCTGGACGGGCGACGAGATCGTCAGCGAGCGCATCGACGCCGCCTCGCTCGAGCGCGTGCGCTCGGTGATCGGTCGCCGGCCG
>SKWV01000025.1 GCA_007128755.1 Trueperaceae bacterium | reverse complement strand
TCCCGCGGCGGCGGCTCGGTCGCCTCGTGGTCCGCGCTCTCCTCGCCGACGCTCACGCCGGCGTCGTGGCTTCCCTCGCCCGCCTCGGCATGGCTCGGCGGGGGCGGAGCGACCCCTTCGGGCGCCCCCGACGGGGGCGGCGTCGGCTGGGACGGGGTCCGTTCGGCCTCGTAGGGAGGCGGACCGGGGGCGGGGCGCGCGGCCTCCGCGCGACCGTCCTGGTTCTGCTGGACCAGCCGGACGACCAGGTACACGATCCCGGCCACCACCGCGACCGGAACGATGAATTGCAGCACGGCCCAGACGAGGCCGGCGAGCCAGATGAGGGCGGTGCTGACGAGGCCGAGCAGCCAGCCGACGAGCCAGAGCACGCCGGTGGCGAGCAGGACCGCGATCAGCCCGAAGACGACGAGCTCGACGATCTCCTGCATCGAACGCTTCATGGCGGCAGTCTATCATCCGGCCCGGACGCGCGCGGCTCACGTGCAGCGGTAGACTCGACGGTCTATGGAGCGCCTCACCCTCGACATCGAACGCCTCGTGCACGGCGGCCGCGCCCTGGCCACGGCCCCCGACGGCCGGCGCGTGCTGGTCGCCGGAGCGATCCCGGGCGAGCGCGTGCAGGTGGTCGCCGCCCGCCGACGCGGCGTCTGGCTCGCCGACGTCGAGGAGGTGCTCGAGGCGAGCCCCGACCGCGTGCCCACGCCGGAGCACCCCGGGCTCGATCTCGGCCACGTCGCCTACGGGCGGCAGCTCGATGTCAAGCGCGAGGTCGTGCTCGACGCGTGGCGGCGCGCCAACAAGGGGGCCGACGCTCCCTTCGAGCTCGCGGCCGTCACCGCCTCGCCCGAGGTCTGGGGCTATCGAGGGTCGATCCAGCCGGCGGTCGTCGAGCGCGAGCGCGCCGATCCGGTCCGCCTCGGCTACCGCCGCATGGGGAGCCACGAGGTCGTCGCGCTCGAGCGCGATCTTACGGCCAACGCCGCCTGCCGAAGCGGCTGGGAGGCCGTGACGGGCTCGAACCTCCCGCGCGGCGTGCGCGAGGTGGTGTTCCGGGGCAACGACGACGGCGAGGTGCTCGCCGCGCTCGTCGCCGAGACGGCGACGCGCGACCTGCTCGGCGTCGCCCACGACCTCGTCCGGGCCGGCGTGCACGGCGTGGTCGGCGCTCCGTACGACCCGCGCGGTCGCTTCCGCGGTGGCGCCGAACGGCTCGCCGGCGCCCGCGCCATACGGCAGCGCTTCGGCAACGTGAGCATCACGATGACGGCCACGTCGTTCGCGCAGCCCAACCCCGGCGCGGCGCACGCCCTCTACCGGACGATCGCCGAGTGGGCGCCGCACGCCCGCCACGCCCTCGACCTCTTCGCCGGCAGCGGCGTGATCGGCATGCACTTAGCGCCGCGTGCCGACCGCGTCACCGCGCTCGAGATCGACCGCGGGAGCGTCGACCGGGGCCGGCGCGACGCCGAGGCGGCCGGCCTCGCCAACATCGAGATCTTCCGCTCGGACGTGCGTGACCTCGCCGTCGCCGACGACGTCGACCTCGTGGCGGTCGACCCGCCGCGCGCGGGGCTCGCTTCTAGCGTGCGCGACGCGCTGCACGCCTCGCGCACGCGCTATCTGCTGTACGTCTCCTGCGACGTCGCGACCTGGGCGCGCGACGTCGCGGACCTCTGCGCTCGCGACGGCGGCGAGGCCGGTGGCCGCGGCTGGAGAGCGCTGCGCGTCCAGGCGTTCGACTTCCAGCCGCACACGCACCACGTCGAGGTGCTGTCGCTGCTCGCGCGCGACGGGGCCGAGGGCGGGTAGACTCGCCCGTGCTCGCCAAACGCATCATCCCCTGCCTCGACGTCCACGACGGCCGCACCACCCGTGGCCAGCAGTTCGGGAAGGCCGAGCTCGGCCAGCTGACCGACGTCGGCGATCCGGTCGAGTTGGCGCTGCGCTACGACGCGCAGGGCGCCGACGAGCTGGTCTTCTACGACATCACCGCCACCTCCCAGGGGCGCTCGGGCATGCTCGACGTCGCCACGCGCGTGGCCGAGCAGTGCTTCATGCCGCTGACGGTGGGCGGCGGCGTGCGCAGCCTCGCCGACTTCGACGCGCTGTTCCGGGCGGGAGCGGACAAGGTCTCGATCAACTCCGGCGCGGTCGCCGACCCCGAGGTGGTGCGCGCCGCGGCGGAGCACTACGGCGCGCAGGCGGTGGTGCTCTCGATCGACGCGAGGCGCCGGCCCGACGGGCGAGGCTGGGAGGTCTACGTCGCGGGCGGGCGACGCGCGACCGGCCTCGACCTCGTCGAGTGGGCCGAGCGCGGCCAGGCGCTCGGGGCCGGCGAGATCGTGCTCAACAGCATCGACGCCGACGGCATGACCACCGGCTACGACCTCGAGGCGACGCGGAGCGTGGCGCGCGCGGTCGACGTGCCCGTGGTCGCGTCCGGCGGGGCCGGCGGGGCCGAGCACATGCGCGCGGTGCTGCAGGAGGGCGAGGCCGACGCCGCGCTCGCGGCCGGCATCTTCCACCGCGGCGAGACGACCGTGCCCGAGGTCAAGGAGTACCTCGCTCGGCACGGCGTGCACGTGAGGCGTACGTGAGCGCCGGCGGCGTGCCGCCCCGTCGACTGCGGCCGGAGACGCTGGCGGTCCATCTCGGGCTCGAGAGCGACGCGGCGACGGGCGCGCTGTCGCCACCCATCCACCTGAGCACGACGTTCGAGCGTGACGCCGACGGCGGCTACGGGCGGGGCTGGGTCTACAGCCGCTCCGCCAACCCGACGCGGGACGCGCTCGAAGGCGCGCTGGCGTTGCTGCATGGCGCCGATGCCTGCGCGAGCTTCTCGTCGGGCTCGGCCGCGGCCTCGGCCGTGTTCCGGTCGCTCCCGCTGGGATCGCACGTGATCGTGCCCGACGACATGTACCACGGGCTGCGGGAGCTGCTGCGCGGCGCCCTCGAGCCGGCCGGCCTCGCGCTGAGCGCCGCCGACCTGTCGAGCGAGGCCGCCCTCCGCGCCGCGCTCCGTCCCGAGACGCGACTCATCTGGGTCGAGACGCCCTCGAACCCGCTCCTGCGGATCACCGACGTGGCCGCCGTGGTGCAGGTCGCGCGCGAGCACGGCGAGCATCTTGGGCAGCGCGTCGCCGTCGCCGTCGACGCGACCTGGACGCCGCCGGGCTGGTCGGACCCGTTCGCGCTGGGCGCCGATCTCGTCGTCCACGCCAGCACCAAGTACCTCGCGGGGCACTCCGACGTGCTCGCGGGCGCCGTCCTCGGCACCGAAGCCGACGACCTGTTCGAGCGCGTGCGCTTCCTGCAGCGGCACGAGGGCGCCGTCCCCAGCCCGTTCGAGTGCTGGCTGACCATGCGTGGGCTGCGCACGCTGCCGTACCGCTTGCGCGCCCACGCGCACAACGCCGCGGTGGTGGCGGCCTTCCTGGTCGGCCACGACGCCGTCGGGGCGGTGCACTACCCGGGCCTGCCGGAGCACCCCGGTCACGAGATCGCGTCACGCCAGATGGCGGAGGCGGGCGGCATGCTGTCGTTCCGCGTGCGCGGCGGCGAGGCCGCCGCCTTCGCGATGCTCGCTCGGCTGCGGCTGGTGCGCCGCGCCACGAGCCTCGGCGGCGTCGAGAGCCTGATCGAGCATCGCGCCAGCGTCGAGAGCGGCGCGAGCACCACGCCGCGCGACCTGGTGCGCATGTCGGTGGGGATCGAGCACCCGCTCGACATCGTCGAGGACCTCGCCCAGGCCTTCGCGGGCGCCGAGGAGGCGTCGTGACCGACCCCCTCGCCGCCATCGTGTGGGGCCCGGACGGCCTCGTGTGCGTCGTGGCCCAGGACCTCACGAGCGGCGACGTGCTGATGGTCGCCTACGCCGACCGCGAGGCGGTGGCGCGCACCCTCGCCACGGGCGAGGCGCACTACTACAGCCGGTCGCGGCGCACGCTCTGGCACAAGGGGGCGACCTCCGGCAACGTCCAGGTCGTGGCGGAGGTGCGCTACGACTGCGACGGCGACGCGCTGCTCTACCGCGTCCGGCCGGCGGGCCCCGCCTGTCACACGGGCGAGCGGACGTGCTTCTTCCGGGTGCTCGGCGCGTCGCCCGAGGCGCGGTCGCTCTCCGAACCGTCGGGCGCGATCGGCTTCGCGAGCGTGGCCGGGCTGCTGCAGCGCGTCGTCGACGAGCGCCTGCGCGACCTCCCCGAGGGCTCGTACGTGGCGAAGCTGGCGCAGCGGGGCGAGGGCTACGTGGGCCAGAAGGTGATCGAGGAGGCGGGCGAGGCCGTGGTGGCAGCCCTCCAGGGGCAGGACGACGAACTCCTCGGCGAGGCCGCCGACCTGCTCTTCCACCTCACGGTCCTGCTCGCCCTTCGCGGCGCGTCGCTCGACGACGTGGCGCGGGTGCTGGCGGGGCGGCACCGCGACCGCGAGGCGGCGGCGCCCGACGGCGACGTGGCGCCGTGATGGCCACGTGCGGGCCCGAAGCCGCCGCGCCGTGGCACCATGGGCAGCATGGCCAAGGACGCGTCACCCTCATCCGACGATAGCCACACGACCGAGCAGCCCGCCGTGAAAGCGTCGGGCATACCGATGCTGCGCGCCGAGGACTTCGAGCGCGCGCTCGTGCTCGACACCGTCCGCGTCACCGAGCAAGCGGCGATCGCCGCCAGCCGCGAGGCCGGCAAGGGCGACGAGGACTTGGTCGACAGCGCCGGCACCGACGCGATGCGGCGCGTGCTCAACGAGCTCGAGATCGACGGCGAGATCGTCATCGGCGAGGGCGAGCGCGACGACGCGCCGATGCTCTACATCGGCGAGCGCGTCGGTCGCGCCGGCTCCCATGCCTGGCCCGTCGACATCGCCGTCGATCCGGTCGAGGGCACGGGCATCACGGCGCGCATGGTCAACAACGCCGTCGCCGTGATCGCCATCGCCGAGAAGGGCGGCCTGTTCCAGGCCCCCGACATGTACATGGAGAAGCTCATCGTGCCGCCGCCCGCCGCGGGCAAGGTCGACCTGCGCTGGCCGGTGGCGGCGAACCTCGCGAGTATCGCCCAGGCGCTCGACCGCGAGGTGCACGACCTCACCGTCGTCATCCTCGACCGCCCTCGCCACGAGGAGCTGCTGCGCGAGGTGCGCGCGGCGGGCCCGCGCGTCAAGCTCATCGGCGACGGCGACGTGATCGCGGCGCTCTCGGCGGCCATCCGCGGCACCAACGTCCACGCGGTCATGGGGACCGGCGGCGCGCCCGAGGGCGTGATCGCCGCTGCGGCGATGAAGTGTCTCGGCGGTGAGATCCAAGGCCGGTTCGTGCCCCGCAACGACAAGGAGCGCGAGCGCCTCGAGGCGATGGGCGCCAGCGCGGACCGCGTCTACAAGACGGACGACCTCGCCCCCGGCAACCACATCGTCTTCAGCGCCACCGGCATCACCGACGGCGAGCTGCTGCGCGGGGTGAAGTTCTTCCGCGGGGGCGCGCGCACCCACACCGTCACCATGGGTCACTTCTCGCGCGTGGTCCGCTTCTCCGACGCCATCCACCTGCTCGACCGCGATGCGCGTGTCAGCATCCAGATCTGATCATCGCCCGAAGCGATGCTGAAGGCCGATCAGGTCGCGGAGTTCGACGACGGCGACGTGGTGGTGCGCTACCCGGTCACGCGCCACGACGACGCGCGCGCCGCGCTCGAGGTGTTGCGCGCCGTGTGGCCGGTCGTGGAGCGTTACTTGGACGCCAGCTGGCAGGGGCGGCTGCGGCTCGACCTGCTGGACGAGGCGCGCATGGGCGGCGCGAACGCCGCGGCCGGCATCGTCCGGCACGCGCTGCGCGGGTTCGAGGCGCGCTCGCCGGCGACGGCCGGCGTCCTCAGCTATCAGCTCGGGCACGTCCTGTGGTACGCGGCCACCGCCGAGGCGATCTACCGAGGCCCGACGCCGCGCTGCCCCGACTGGCTCCAGGGCGCCGTGCTGCTGCCGCTGACGCACGTCTGGAGCCCGCGCGAGGCGTGGCTCGACCACGTCGCCGCGCACGTCCGCCGGTTCGCGCGCTCGGCCCCGCTCGCCGAAGTGGCGCTCGACGACCACGCGGTGCTCAGGCCGCGCGATCGGGCGCTGGCGACGTCGCAGTCGCTCCTGCGCGGCCAGTCGCTGCTCCAGCGCCACCCGACGTGGGTCGTCGACCTGCGGCGGCACTTGGAGGCGCAGCCGCAGGCGACCGGCCTGGCCGGGCTCGAGGCCGTGACGGGTCACGAAGGCGCCTGGTGGCGCGAGCGCTTCGACGACGACCTGCGCGCCTGGCGGGCAGCGGACGACGAGTGGCGCGGACGGGGCGCCTGAGCGCCCGGCGCACCGCTCACGGGGTCAGTCGGCGTCCGCCGCTTCCGTCTCTGGCGCCAGCCGCCGCAGCGCCTCGTTGCGGAAGTACGTGAAGGTCGCGTTGCCGGGATCGAGGGAGAGGGCCCGGTCGTAGAGGTCGGCGGCCTGGCGGTACTCCCCCCGTTCGAACGTGACGCGCGCCTGCCATGCCCAGGCGTCGACGTAGTCGGGGTTGAGCGTCGCCGCGCGGGCGAAGCGCTCCTCGGCCTCGCTCATCCTGCCGCCCTCGTAGAACGCGACGCCCTCGCGGAACGCGTTCACGGCGCGCGTGCCCCAGCGCGACTGCTCCTGAGCCAGCCCCAGGAAGTAGGCGGCGCGGTCGTCCGCCTCGTCGAGCTCCGTCACCCGGCGCCAGTACGCGATCGCCTGCTCCGGGCGTTCGGTCTCGATCAGGATGCGGCCGCTCCAGACGTGCGCGTTCACGTCCTCGGGCACCAGGTCGACGATGGTGCGGAAGTAGTCCAGGGCGAGGTCGAACTCCTGCCGCGTGTAGGCGCCGTAGCCGAGCTCGTGACCCACCCGGGCGATGAGGTCTCTCGCGTCGGTATCGCCCTCGAGCACGCCGCGACCACCGCGGCGGACGTACTCCAGCCACTGGGTCCAGCCGGGACCGTACCAGCCGCTGCGGCTGTAGGCCTCGGCGAGGAAGCGGATCGGCTCGATGCGGTCGGGCGCGAGCGAGACCGCCCGCCGTCCCGACTCGAACGCCTCCTGCCACAGCGGGCGGTCGGGGTACTGCGCAGGGTAGGTGGCGAGCGCCTCCGCCATCAGCGCTTCGCCTTCGGCGAGGGCCTCGGCCGCTCCCGAGGGGAGGGGCGTGGTGGCGGTCGGTTGCGCGTGGGTCGCCGCCATGCCGAGGACGGCCAGGCAGACGACCAGGGTGCGGGTGATGCGGTACATGAGGACCTCCGGGCTGCCGCACGTCCGTGCGGGCTCGACGCCCTCATCGAACCACGACGTCGCGTGAGAACGGAACGGTCTTACGACCCGGCGCGGTCGCTCAGGAAGGAGCGGCCGTGCGGCGTGTCGAGCCAGACCAGCACCGAGCGCAGCGCGCGGCCGCGATGGCTGACGCGCTCCTTCTCCGCGAGCGTCGCCTCGCCGAACGAACGGCCCAAGTCGCTCGAGAAGAAGACCGGGTCGTAGCCGAACCCGTCCTCGCCTCGTGGTCCTTGCAGGATGGTCCCCTCGCACACGCCGCGGAAGACGGCGACGTCACCCTCGGGTCGTGCCACCACGATCACGGAGACGAAGCGGGCGGTGCGCAACGCGTCGGGCACGCGCCGGAGGAGCTGCAGCAGGTAGGCGATGCGTTCGCCGTCGCCCAAGTCGCCGCCGAATCGGGCGGAGAGCACGCCCGGCTCCCCGCCGAGCGCGTCGACCTCGAGGCCGCTGTCGTCGGCGATGGCGACACGGCCCGTCTCGAGCGCGACGAAGGCCGCCTTGAGCATGGCGTTCTCCTCGTACGTGGTCGCGTCCTCGGGAGGGAAGGGGCCCACACCCAGGTCCGTCGCGGCGACCAGCCCGACGCCGCGAGGCGCCAACGCCGCTGCGAACTCGCGCACCTTGCCGGGGTTCCCCGTCGCGGCCACCCACTCGGCCGCACGCTCCCCCTCGTCCCGCATCGGCGCCGTCACCGCAACGCTCCGCGCACCGTCGTCATCAGCCGCTGCACCGCCGTGACGCCCGCCGCGACGAGCTGCACGTAGCGTTCGGCGTCGAGCGGCTGGCCCTCGCCGCCGCCTTGCACCTCCACCACGGCGCCATCGGCGGTCGCCACCACGTTCACGTCGACCTCCGCCCGGACGTCCTCGGCGTAATCGAGGTCGACGAGCACCTCGCCGTCGACGATGCCCACGCTCACGGCGCCGATCTCGTGCCGGAGCGGCCACTCGGTGAGCGTGCCGGCGACGATCGCCGCGTCGGCCAAGTCGTGGAGCGCGGCGTAGCCCGCCAGCACACCGGCGCAGCGCGTGCCGCCGTCGGCCTGCAGGACGTCGATGTCGACGGTGAGGGTGCGACTGGGGAAGGCCTCGAGATCGATCGCGGCGCGGAGCGCCCGGCCGATGAGGCGCTGGATCTCGTGCGTGCGGCCGCCGGCGTACGGACGCTCGCGCGGTTTGCGCTCGTGGGTGGCGCGCGGGAGCATCGCGTACTCGGCGCTCAACCAGCCGGCCCGCGGGCCCTTGCCGCGCAGGTGGGGCGGTAGGCGCGCCTCGACCGACACGGTCGCCAGCACGCGCGTGTGCCCCCACTCCACCAGGGCCGAGCCCTCGGCGTGACGGTTGACGCCGCGGCTCACCGAGAGCGAGCGCAGAGCGTCGGACGGCCGATCCGTGCGCGCGCTCACCGGACGGCCTCGGCGGCGAGGTTGGCGGAAGGAACGACGCCGGCCGAGGCGCCCAACTCGGAGAGCGCGAGCGGCGTCACGTCGCCCTCGAGCCAGCCGAGGGCGGTCGCGGTGTGACGGTAGGTGGCGAGGTCGCCGGTCACGAGGTGCGAGACGGAGCGGGTGCGGGGAGGCGCGGCGAGCCCGACCGCTGCCAGGCCGCGAGCGACGACCGCCGCCGTGGTCTCGGCCGAGTCGACGAGCACCACGTCGGGCCCGAAAGCCGCTCTCAGCGTGTGGATGAGGGCCGGGTAGTGCGTGCAGCCGAGGATCACGGTATCCACGTCCTTCGGGCGATCGCGCAGGTAGTGGTGCGCGACGAGCGCCGCGATCTCACCGTCCGACACGCCCTCCTCGACGATCGGCACGAACAGCGGGCAGGCTCGTGCCCAGACGGCGACGCCGGCGCGTTCGAGCGGCGCCTGGTAGGCGTTGGCGCCGATGGTGCCGAGCGTGCCGAGCACGCCGACCGTGCCGCCGCGGGTGGCCGCCAGCGCCGCCGCCACGCCCGGTTCGACGACGCCCCACACCGGTACGCCGAGCCTGTCGGCGAGCGCGGGCAGCGCCGCGGCGGAGGCGGTGTTGCACGCCACGACCAGCGCCTTGACGCCTCGAGCCAGCAGGTACGCCGCGATCTCGTCGGCGAACGCGCGGACCATCGCCAGCGGTTTGCTGCCGTAGGGGATGCGGGCGGTGTCACCGACGTAGAGGAGATCGTCGTACGGCAGCACGCGAGCGAGCGCTCGCAAGACGGAGAGACCGCCGACGCCGGAGTCGAAGACGCCGATGGGGGCGAGGGCGTTCGGCACCGCGCCAGCGTAGCACCAGGGAGGAACGTCGACGCGCCGCGGCAGGCGCGAACCGCCTGAGGTGCGCCCTCTGCTAGCATGAGTCCGTGGATCCCCACCACAGGAGCGTCCCAGACGAGCGCGAGCCGGTCGCGTCGCTCTCCGCGAGCGGCCAGTCGTGGCAGCGGGCCTTGCGCTCCATCGCCCGCGTCGCCGCGCGAGCCACGCGCATGCCGATGGCGACCGTCACCGTGGACGCATCCACGAGCTCCGACGACGGTGCCCCGAGCGTGGCGAGCTTCGGCTTCGGCCCCGGCGAGCACGAGCACGTCCGCGCGTTCTCGGTGGCGGCCGCCGCTTCCTCGGGCGTGCTGCTGGTGCGGGACGCCACCCGCGACGACCGCTTCGCCGGCGAGCGCGGGGTCACGGCGGCCCCGTTCGTGCGCTTCTGCGCGGCGGTCCCGCTGGTCGCGGCCGACGGCAGCGTCGTGGGCAGCCTGTGCGTGTTCGACGGCGCCCCTCGCCCCGACGTCGCCGACGACGACGTCGAGTCGCTCCGCGACCTCGCGGCACTCGTCGTCGACGCGATCGTGCACAACGGTCGTCGCCGCGAACTGCTGGCAGCGCATGACGACGCGCGCCGCCTCGCGACCACGGACGCCTTGACCGGCCTCTCCAACAGGCGGATGCTCGAGGACATGCTCGACCGAGCGCTCGCGCTCGCGCGGCGGACGGGGCACGCCCTCGCCGTGTTGATGATCGGCCTCGACAGCTACGACCCCGCCGACGACGGTTCCGATCCGTTCGATGATGCCCGCGCCGGCGACGACGTCGATGCCACCGCCCTGCTGCCGGATCACGTCCTGGTCGAGATGGCGACGCGGCTCGAGCGCGGTGTGCGCGAGCACGACCTGGTCGCGCGGGTGGGCGAGGACGAGTTCGTGGTGGTCCTGCAGGCGGTCGACCGCGCCGCGGTGGCCGAGGCCGCCGGTCGCCTGCACGAGGGTCTCACCGGCGCGATCGAGGCGGCCGGCGGCCGGTCGTCGTCCGTGCGGCTCCGCGTCAGCGTGGGCGTGGCCCTCCATCCGGCCGACGGCGAGGACCTCACGTCGCTCCTGCGCGGAGCGGATCTGGCGATGCACGACGCCAAGGATCACGGCGGCGGCGTCCGGCGCTTCGCGGCACCGTGAGCCTGAGCGAAACGTGAGCCTGAGAGACGCGTGAAGGATTCATGTCCCTTGTGTTTTCGCGACCAAGAGGCTAGCGTAGCTCTACGGCGTGATATGTGCAGATGAGCGACCCACGATCGACTCCCTCGGCAACCGAGCCAAGGGGCGTCGTGGATCGCGACGCACAAGAAGGAGGGGAATAGCGTGACAAGATTCTTCAGAGCAATCGTACTCGTAGCGTTCCTAGGTGCCGCACTCGCGGGACCGCAGGACAACAGCCTCGTGGTGGGCGCGTCTCAGGAGCCGGTCGTCTTGGGCGACCTGCTGAACGTGCTGGGTTCGCAAGCCATCGCGAGTGAGGTCGAGATCTACCTCTACGCGGGTCTGTACAGGGTGAACCTCGACGGCGCGCTCGAGCCGGATCTCGTCACCGAAGTCGCGACCGTCGAGAACGGCCGCGTCGTCATCACGGGCACGCCCGAAGAGGGCCAGCGGGCCGAGATCAGCCTGACGCTGCGTGACGACATCGCCTGGTCCGATGGCCAGCCCATCACGACCGCCGACGTCGCGTTCACGTTCGAGATGACGCGCGCGCCCGGCTTCCCGCAGACCACCGACTTCTACGATCGCCGCATGGTCGAGGTCCAAGACGACCGGAACTTCACCGTCATCGTCGAGCCTGCCCAGAGCTCCGACTTCGTCGGCTCGCCGCTCGACGGTCCGCTGCCGGAGCACATCATGGGTGCCGGTTGGGACGCGCTCCAGCAGGCGACCGCCGGCCTCGATCCCGAGACCGCCGCGGCCCAGTTCGTCGACGCCTACCGCGAGTTCTTCAGCGACCTCGGCTCCTCGGCCGCCATCAACGAGGGCCGGACCGTGTACTCGGGGCCCTTCATGCCCACGCGCTGGACCCCCGGCTCCGCGCTGCAGATGACGCGCAACCCCGAGTTCCACAACCACCCCGACGACCAGGACGCCTACGTCCAGACCGTCGAGTACCGCTTCATCACCGACACCAACGCCCTGCAGTTCTCCGTCGTGACCGGCGCCGTCGACGTCACCGGTAGCGTCTCGATCACCTTCGACCAGGCGCTCTCGCCGCAACTCAGGGCGCGCGCGGCCGATCGCTACGACATCTGGTTCATCCCGAGCCCCGTGTGGGAGCACCTGGACATCAACCAGTTCAGCAACGTCCAGCAGGTGGCCGACAACCAGCTCGACGACATCCGCACGCGTCAGGCGATCATCCACGCGATCGACCGCCAAGCGATGTCCGAGGCGCTGTTCGACGGCCTGCAGCCCGTCTCGCACTCGAACACCTCGCCGTTCGACCCCATCTACAACCCCGACGTCCCGCAGTACGAGTACGATCCCGAGCGCTCCATGGAGCTCCTCGCCGAGCTCGGTTGGACGCGCGGCGGCGACGGCATCCTGCAGCGCACCACGGCCGACGGCCGCAACGTCCGCTTCGAGCTCGAGTACGTGACGACGGCGGGCAACGCGGTGCGTGAGCGGCAGCAGCAGTTCATCGCCGAAGA
This sequence comes from Trueperaceae bacterium, assembly GCA_007128755.1. GTDB lineage: Bacteria > Deinococcota > Deinococci > Deinococcales > Trueperaceae > SKWV01. Next base: position 5,178 of record SKWV01000025.1, on the reverse strand, counting down.
CCTGCGGCAGGTCGGCATCGACGTCCGCATCAACAACGCGCCCTCGAACGTCGTGTTCTCGAGCGACTTCATCAACCGCGCGTACGACGGCGCCTGGACCGGCATGTTCATGTTCGCCTGGGTCTCGAGCCAGGGAGCCTCGCTCAACGCTCAGACCTACCTGTGCGAGAGCGCGCCGCGGCCCGAGAACAACTACTCCGGCCAGAACGCCGGCGGAGCCTGCTCGCCGCGCTACGACGAGTTGCGCAACCAGGCGGTCGTGGAACTCGATCTCGCGGCCTCGTTGCCCATCTACCAGGAGATGCAGGCCGTGTTCGCCGAGGAGCTCCTCGCGATCCCGCTGATCTTCCGGTCGAACCCGATCGTGGTCTCCCAAGGCGTGGTCAACTACGTGACCAGCACCTTCAACCGCGGTTACGGCTACCCGCCGTACCGGCCCGAACTCCTCGGTTGGGCGCAGAACGGCGCCACGCAGGAACTCGATCAGAGCGCCTACGCCTCGCAGCTCGAAGACTAGGATTGGGATAGGCATCAGGTGGTTGGCTCACGGCTCCGTAGCGTGAGCCAACCACGTTCCTGACGCCGCACCAGGATGTTCACCTACATCGTACGTCGTCTCAGTCAGATGCTCCCGCTGCTCTTCTTCGCTTCGGTGGCGATCTTCTCTCTCGTGGCGCTCCAGCCGGGTGACCCCCTCGACGCGCTCCGGATGGCCAACCCGACGATGACCCAAGAGCAGTTCGAGGCGCTCAGGCGCGGCCATGGGCTCGACCAGCCGATCTACGTCCGCTACTTCCGGTGGCTCGGACGGGCCGTGCAGGGCGACATGGGCCGCTCGCGCACCTACGGAGTGCCCGCAGCCCAGTTCATCTTCCAGGAGCGCCTGCCACGCACGCTCATCCTGACCATCACGAGCCTCACGATCGCGCTGCTCGTTGCCATCCCGGTGGGCATCTTCTCCGCGGTGCGTCAGTACTCGGCCGGTGATTACGCGGTCACCTTCTTCTCGTTCGTGGGCCTGTCGACCCCCAACTTCTTCCTCGGTATCTTGCTCATGTATCTCTTCGTCATCTACTTACCCGAGACCTTCGGCTTCAGGGCGCTGCCCGCCGGAGGGATACCCAACCTGATGCTCTCGGACCTCGAGACCGGGCGTGTCACCCTCGGCGAGTACCTGCGGCAGTGGGCGACCTACCTGGTGTTGCCCGTGTTCACGTTGGCGACAGGCTCGATGGCGTCCTGGACGCGTTTCATGCGCGCCAGCATGCTCGAGGTGCTGAACCAGGACTACGTGCGCACCGCGCGCTCCAAGGGGCTCAACGAGCGCAAGGTGCTCTACAAGCACGCGCTGCGCAACGGTCTCATCCCCATCGTGACGCTGGTGGGCCTGTCGATGCCGTCGCTCTTCAACGGCGCGCTCATCACCGAGACGATCTTCTCGTACCCGGGCATGGGCCGGGCGATCTTCGACGCGCTCGTGAACAAGGACTTCAACGTCGCGATGGCCGCGCTCATCTTCATCGCGATCCTCGTCGTGTTCTTCAACCTGGTGGCCGACGTCATGTATGCCGTCGTCGACCCCCGCATCCGGTACGACTAGGAGATCGCGTGGCGACCGTCGACAAGGCAATCAGGAGCGCTCCCCTCCACTCGGAGAACGCATGGCAGTTGGCGTGGCGCAGGCTCAGGCGGCACCGCCTCGCCATGGTGTCCCTCGTCGTGCTGGTGCTGCTCATCCTGATGGCGATCTTCGCGCCCTACATCGCGCCGCACGACCCGACCGCGCAGCCACGCGGCGCCGGGCTCCGGGCCATGTACTTCCAAGCGCCATCCGCGACGCACCTGCTCGGCACCGACGACTTGGGACGCGACGTGCTGTCGCGCCTCATCTACGGGTCGCGCGTGTCGCTGCTCGTCGGCTTCCTGGCCGCGTTCTCGAGCGTCATGGTGGGGACGGTGCTCGGAGCCCTCGCCGGCTACTTCTCCGGACGCCCGTTGCGCTTCTACGTCGGACCGCTCGCCCGTGAGGCCGGCGCCTGGCGCGGGTCGTTCGCCGTCTGGCGGGTGCTGTCGTGGGGCCTCTACTACGGTGCGCTCTACATGGTCGCGACCGTCGCCTGGACGCTGTCCGAAGACGCGGTGCGGATCGGTGTGGCAGGCGAGTGGACCACGAACAACATCCTGTCGGCCGTCGGTCTCGTCGGGACCTGGCTGGCGGTCGCATGGGCCGCCTGGCGCGGTGTGACGGCACGCTTCCGGCTCGACGTCGACATCGTCATCAGCCGGCTCATCGACTTCATGCTCACGCTGCCCGGCCTGCCCATCCTGCTGGTGCTCTCGGCCATCCTGCGCGACCCGCGCTCGCCGGTCGGCAACTGGATGTACGCGGTCTTCGGCAACGCCCAGAGCGTCGTGATCATCGTCCTGATCCTGGTGATCTTCGGCTGGATCACCACCGCGCGCCTCGTGCGCGGCTCGATCCTGTCGCTGCGCGAGCGCGAGTTCACCACCGCGGCCGAGTCGCTCGGAGCGTCGCAAGGCAGCATCGTCTTCAAGCACCTGGTCCCCAACGCCGCCGCGCCGATCATCGTCGAGGGCACCCTGCAGGTCGGCATCGCCATCCTGGTGGAGGCCGCGCTGTCGTTCCTCGGGTTCGGCATCCAGCCGCCCGTCTCCACCTGGGGCAACATGCTCACCAACGCGCAGACCTACATCTTCTTCGCGCCATGGCTCGCGTTCCCGCCGGGCATCATGATCGTGATCACGGTGTTGTCGATCAACTTCCTGGGCGATGGCCTGCGCGACGCGCTCGATCCGCACCGGCGGCAGACGTAGGCCGGCTCTCCACGCTGGCACGCTGCCACGCGCCATGGTGGGCTCGGGCGTGCCGTACGAAGCCCTGTGGCGCCGACATCTGGTAACATAGGTACCCTCAGTCTTCGGAACGACGTCCACGTGAGAAAGGAGCTCGAGCGAGCACGGCGGCACGTTCATCGACCGGCACGAGACGGCGTGATGAAGACAGTTGCTTTCCGGCCTTTCCGTGATGTACTGACGATGCGATCATCATCGCGCAACGACGACTTGGAGGAACCAATGAAGAGATTCGTCCTGATAGCCTGTGCGGCCGTCCTGGTGTTCGGCACCGCGCTAGGTCAGACCTTGACCGTCGGCACGCCCGGCGAGCCCGTTTCGCTCGATCCGCACGGCACCAACGATCAGCCTTCTGCCCGTGTCCGGGTGCAGATCTACGACCAGCTCGTCACGCAGACGAACGACCTGGAGCTCGTGCCGGGATTGGCCGAGAGCTGGACGCAGGTCGACGAGCTCACCTGGGACTTCTTCATCCGGGAGGGTGTGACGTTCCACAACGGTGATCCCCTCACCGCGCACGAGGTCAAGTTCACGTTCGACCGGCTGCGCGACCCCGAGGTCGCGGCGGCGGGCGCGTTCTTGGTCGGCGCGATCGACACCGTCGAGGTCATCGACGACATGACGATCAGGATCACGACGGAGGAGCCGTTCGCTCCGCTGCTCGCGCACCTGTCACACAGCGTGACGTCGATCCTCAACGAGCGCTCCGTCACCGAGGCCGGTGAGGACTACGGTACCGCCGTCGCCATCGGGACCGGGGCGTTCGAGTTCGTGTCGTGGGAGACGGGCTCGCAGCTCATCCTCGATCGCAATGACGACTGGTGGGGTGGCCAGGCGGGCGTCGAGCGCATCGTGTTCCGCCCCATCACGGAGGGAACCGTCCGCTCGATCGAACTCGAGACCGCCGGCGTCGATATCGCGTACAACCTCGAGCCGCGCGACGTCAGCCGCTTGGAGGGACAGGACCGTATCGTGCTGCACCCGTTCGAGGAGCTCTCGGCCCAGTACGTCGGGTTCAACACGCAGAAGGAGCCCTTCGACGACGTCCGTGTGCGGCAGGCGATCAACTACGCCGTCGACATGGAGACCATCGTCGACGTGATCTACGAGGGCCAGGGAACGCCGGCGGCCGGCCCGCTGTCACCGGGCGTGTTCGCGTCCCACCCGGATCTCGAGCCCTACGGCTACGATCCCGAGCGCGCGCGTGAGCTGCTCGAAGAGGCGGGCGTCGGCGAGGGCTTCTCCACGACGCTGTGGACGAACGACAACCCGCTCCGCATCCAGATCGCCGAGATCGCGCAGGCGCAGCTCGGTGAGATCGGCGTCCAGGTCGAGGTGCAGGTGCTCGAGTGGTCGACCTACCTCGCGGAGACGGCGGCCGGCAACCACGACATGTTCATCCTCGGCTGGGGCACCGTGACCGCCGATGCCGACTACGGCCTCTACGCGCTGTTCCACAGCAGCCAGTTCGGCAGCGCCGGCAACCGCACCTTCTGGGCGCACGACCGCGTCGACGAGCTCCTCGACGCCGGCCGCCGCACGGCAGATGCCGACGAGCGCCTCGCCATCTACCTCGAGGCGCAGGAGATCATCGCCGAGGAGGCGCCCTGGATCTTCGTGGCGTTCCTCGTCCAGACCACAGGCGTGCGCGACCACGTCGAGGGGTACGAGAACCACCCGAACGGGTCTCACCGCCTGTACACCGTGACGCTGAACTGACCTTCGGGCAGACGCGTCACACCTGATCGACCATAGGGGCTCGGCCGCCGGAACGCATCGGCGGCCGAGCGCCATGTCGGGGACTGCTATGATCGGTGGCAATCATGCTCCAGTACATCGTTCGGCGCATCCTGCTCATCATCCCGATCATGCTCGGGGTCACCGTGATCGTGTTCGGGATCATGCACCTGACGCCCGGGGATCCTGCGTTGCTGATGCTCGGTGAGGCGGCGCCCGAGGCCGAGTACGCGCTGCTGCGCGAGCGGCTCGGTCTGAACGAACCGCTGCCCGTGCAGTACGCCATCTGGCTCGGCCGGGTCGTGCAGCTCGACTTCGGGCGCTCGATACGCTCGGGACGCCCCGTGACCGCCGAGATCAGCGCGAGACTGCCCGCGACGATCGAGCTCGCCGTGCTCGCCACGCTCCTCGCGATCGCTGTGGGTGTGCCGCTCGGTGTGGTGTCGGCCAACCGGCCGAACACGGCCATCGACCACACCGCGACCGTGGCCGCCTTCGCCGGGCTGTCGATGCCGGTGTTCTGGCAAGGGCTGATGATGATCCTGCTGTTCTCCGTCTGGTGGGGGG
>SKWV01000189.1 GCA_007128755.1 Trueperaceae bacterium | reverse complement strand
GATCATCGCCAGGCCGGCGGCCAGCCACGGCCCGTGGTCCCGCAGCGCGCCCGCCCGAGCGGGCGGCGCGGCGACGAGCGGCGGCGGGTGGGCGAGCGGTCTCATGCGCGTGCCGACACTCTAGGGCAGATCGCCCCTGCGGATCGCGCCCGGGTGACGCGGCGCCTCCTCAGGGTGCCACCACCAGCGTGCGGCGGACCGCGCGCACGCGCTCGGGCAGCTCCTCCCAGGAGTCACCGTGATCGGCCGAGTGCCAGAGCGTTCCGTGGCTGAGGCCGAGGTAGACGTGCCCGGGTGCGTCGGGGTCGGTGGCGAGGCCGTAGGGCGGGTGATCGATGGGCTGGGGCAGCCCGCCCGCGAGCCGTTCCCAGGGCGCGCCACCCGACGAGCGGTAGACGCCGGCGCGCGCCGCGCCTTCGGTGTGCCCGACCGGCCCGCGCAGCAGGGCCCGCACGTCCCACAGCGGCGCCGTCGCGACGTACCACACCTCCGGCCGCGCGGGATCGGCCGCGACGGCCATGGCGTAGCGCGTGCCGAGGCCCGTCAGGGAGTGCGTCCAGCGCTCGCCGCCGTCACGCGATACCGCCGGGCCGCCGCCACCGGCCTCGTACACCCAGCGCCCGTCGTGGGTGTGGAAGGTGAGCGCGTGGCAGTCCAGGTCGGCGTGCCGCCGATGGTCGCTCCAGGTGCGCCCGCCGTCGGCGCTCCGCACGACGGCGCCGAACTCGATGCCGGCCACCACCACGTCGGGGTCGGTCGGCGAGACGCCGAGCCCCATCACGTACGCCCTGAAGTCCGGCGGCTCCGCCGGCGACCACCAGTACCAGCGCCTGGCCGATCGGAAGCCCTCGAGCTCCTGCCAGCGCGCGCCGCCGTCGCGCGACACGCACACGCCGGCGGGCTTGGTGCCGGCGTACACGACGTCGTCGGCCGAGCGCGACACGGCGATCGAGGTGACGATGCGGCCCGCCAGCCCCGCCGGGCGCCAGGTGGTCCCGCGGTCGTCGGAGCGCAGCACGCCCCGGTCGCGGGTGCCGGCGTAGACGCGCCCCACGACGCGGGGGTGCGCCGCGAGGCAGGTGACGCTCACGCCATCCAACGACGTGCGCGCGCGCCAGGTCCCGCCGCAGCGCTCCAGCACGTCGACACCCTGCGGATGTCCGGCCATGAGGATCATGACAGGACCGTACGCGAGCCGGCGTCCCGAACGCATGAGGCGGCGGGCCCAGACCCTCGGGACGCGGGCCATCGGAGGTGCTTCAGGCGCTCGACTCGTCGTCCACGGTGCTCGGCACGAAGCGCCTGACGCCGAAGCCGGTCAGCACCACGGCGCCCAGCCCCACCGCCGAGATCACGATGGGGAGCAGGCCCCACGCGAACGGGATGCGCTCGATCACGGCCAGGAGGGCCGCGAACGCCATCGTGCCGAGCGTGGCCGTGCGCGCGAGCGTCCACGACCGCCCCGACCGGCGCGCCAGCGCCTGGCCGAGGGCGGTGCCCAGGCCGAACCACCCCAGCACGACCGTCACGGCCGCGAGGGCGAAGGCGAGCAGGCTGACCGGGATGAGCACCACCGTGAACGCCATCACGACCACCAGCACGAGCAGGACGACCATGCTCAGGAGCCCCAGCGAGCCGGCCACGAGGGGGTGCCGCCCGGCCGCGTGCGCCACGTTCCGAGCCGCCCGCGGGAAGACGCGCGCCAGCAAGCCGGCGCCGAGCCCCAGCGCGACGATGCGCAGCAGCGTCGCCCACCAACCTGCAGGCTCGCCGCGGAGACCGTCGGCGAGTTCGGCGGGCACGGCCGCGCCGAGCGTCACCTCGCCGCCCACCCGCGCCTCGGGGTGCCGGTCGAGCTCCCCGGCGATCCTCAGGTCGCCCGCGACCAGCGCGCCACCGCGCAGGGTGACGTGTCCGGCGAGGGCGGTCACGTCGCCGTCGATCACACCGCCCACCGCCAGCGATCCGCCGAGCACGACCACCGGCCCGGCGACGCTCGCGCCCGCCGGAACGCTCACGAGGCCGTCCAGCAGGACCACGGTGCCGTCGTGCGTCTCGCCCTGTGCGAGCTCGAGCGCCCCGCCCGTCACGATCGTGAAGCGCAGCACGTCGCCCTCGCAGCCCATGAGGAGCGTCGTCGCCAGGAGCGCGAGCACGGTGGCGACGGCCCTCACGGTGCACTCCGACGGGGGGCGACGACCAGCACCAGCATCGCCACGAAGAAGACCAGCGCCAGCGCCTCGACGGCGCGCAGGTGGTCGCCGAACGGCACGCCCTCGGCGTGCCAGCGCAGCGCCAGCGCCGTGCTCAGGAAGGTCGCCGTCCAGGCCGAGGCCGCCACGCCCAGCGCCGCGTTGACGGTGATCGTCTCGGGCGTCGACAGGTCGGCCCAGATCGCGAACGCCACGACGGTGTAGAGGCTCACGGCGATGGCGTAGAGGATGGGAGTCGCCAGCAGCTCGCCCCCGCCAGCGCCCGGCATGAGCGTGCCGAGCACGTACGAGAGGTGGATGAGGGCGAAGAGCCCGAACACCCACGTCAGCAGGTGGCGCTCGCCGAGCGCGCGGTAGAGCACGCCGGCGATCACCGCGGCGATCACGTGCGCGATGGCGATCGTGAGGCGCGGCGCCACCTCGGGCGACTGCCACGTCCCGACCATGTAGGTGGGCGTGTCGACGAGCCGCAGGAAGCCGAGACTGTCGATGAAGAACACCCCGAACATCAGGACGATGAGCACCATGAGGCGGCCGCGCACGCGCACCACGCCGTCTGGCCCCGGCCGCGCGTAGCGGCCGTAGCGGAAGGCGGGATCGCGGTGCTGCCGCGCCCAGCCCTCGACGAGCGGCAGCGGCACGAACGCGATCACGCCCAGCGCCAGCACGCCCGGCACCATCACGACGAGCATCTGACGCATGAGGAACCCCAACGTCCAGTCGCCGCTGAAGAGCGGCGCGGCGAAGTAGGCGATGGCCGTCACCGCGGCGGCCGCGGCGCCGCGCTGGCGCATCGGCACCAGGTCGACGGTGAGCCCGAAGGTCGCCGGCACGCCCACGCCGATGGCGCAGCCGGCGACCACCAGCCACGCCACGAAGGCGATCTCGCTGCCGACGAGCGCAGCGGCGGCCGTGAGCAGCGTCTGCGCGAGCACCACCACGAAAGCGATGCGGAGCTTCGCGTGAAGCGTGAGCCGGCGGGCGTCGCGGCGCATCCACAGACCGGCGGTCAACGCCGCGCCGCACGTCACGATGGCGAGCACGGCCATGTGCCCCGCCACCACGTCGCGCTCGAGGCCGAGGATGCGCGTCCCCAAGTCGGTGAGCCCGAGCTGGACGAAGGTCACGTTGTAGTAGTAGCCGACGGCCATCATCGCGACGAAGAAGCCCATGCCGAGGGTCGTCGACCAGGTCGTTCCTCCTGCGGACCGCACGTTGAACGCCATCTCGACACCAAGCCGCCCACCGCGGGGCGGTTCCCGCCACGGTTGTAGCGTGCCGGCGGGCACGGTGCAAGGGTGAGGGGTCCTTCGCCCCTCGTGCCGAAGCGGCGCACCACGCGTGGCGTCGCGCCGCGACCCCCATGACGAGCGCCCCCGACCAATGGGTCGGGGGCGCTGCTCGTGGTCGTGATCGCGTCGTCTCGATCGCGCCCGCGTCGGCGCGCCGCGGGTCGCCGCTCAGCGCAGCGGGATCCGCAGCGTGGAGCGGCTCACGCCGTCCACGACCTCGGTCGCGCCGAACGCGACGTCGCTGCGCTCCGCGAGCTCCTCGAGGAAGGCGGTCACGAGATCGAACAGCCCGACGACCTCGTCGAAGGTGACGGTCGGCGCCGCCTCGACGTGCTCCGGGGCCGGATCGATCTCGAGCTCCGGCTCCGCCGCGGGCTCCTCTTCGCTCTCGCTCCTGGCGTCGACGTCGGAGGTCTCGACGGTGGCGCCGATGACGTCCGTGTCGATGACGATCGCGCCCAGGTTCCCGCCGCTCCACGAGCTCGCGATCACCGCGTAGCGCGTCCCCGGGTCGACCTCGAAGACGATCTCGGAGCGCGTCGTGTCGGGGGTGTCGTCGTCGTCGGCGATCACGCGCCCGGCGCCTACGTCGAAGAGGTACAGGTAGGTGTCGATCGTGTTCGCCGTCGGGTCGCGCATCACGATGCGCACGAGATCGCCGGCGCTCAGGCCGGTCAGCTCGAAGACCAGTCCCATGTCGCCGCTCGAGAGTCGATCGGATCCGGTGATGGTGGCGGTGACGGACCCCGGAACGGCGAGCGTACCGGCGACGGCGTCCGACGAGGCGAGCGGATCGTCGCCGAAGCGATCGGCCTCACGCCAGAGCCGCGTGACGCCGCCAGCCTCCTCGTCCCAACCCCACTCCTCGTCCCACTCCCACTCCTCTTCCCAGTAGCCGTCGTCGCGGAAGGCGAACTCATCGGTGACGGCGGCGAGCGCGAGCGCGCTGGCAGCCGGAGCGGCGACGAAGTCCGAGATGGAGGCGAGGGCACGGAGCCCGCGGGCGACGTCGAACACGTCGTAGCCCGTGGCGTCGGCGGGCAGGCGCGCGAGGGTGCTGCCCAGCACCGGGTCGTCCTGGACGGTCGGGGCACCGTGGTGCACGTCGATGACGGCGCGCATCGTGACGGCGGGAACGGCGAGCACCAGGTGCGAGTCGAGCACCGCGACGGCGAGGTCGACCGTCGGCCCGATCCGCCAGCGCTCGTAGCCCACGCCGCGGTACTCGACCTGCCGGACGGACAGCAGTCCGCCGGCGGCCGCATCGGCGGGGCCGCCCAGCATCGCACCGATCGGGCCGGCTCCCATGCCGTCACCGAGCAGCAGCGGCAGGGTGTCGAGCGCCTGCTTCCAGTCCTCCAGCCCGGCCCGCGCGGCGGCCTCCGACGTGACCGGGACCGTGGTGATGGTGCCGGGGCCGGTCACCCAGCCGCGGACGTCGGTGCCGAGTGGTTCGAGCTGCGCCATGTGCCAGGTCGAGCCGACCCAGTCGAGCAGGGCGCGATCCAAGTCGATCTCCGCGAACTCGAGCGCCAGCGAGCGGAGATCCAGACGCTCGTCCATCATGTCGCCGACGGCCGCCATCCAGCCATCGAGCCACGCCACCAGCGCGACGGGCGAGAAGACACGCCCCTGCAGCGACAGGGCGCCGCTGGGGATCAGGCGCGGCTCGCCCGGGCGGCACTCCTCGCAGGCGAGCAAGGTGGCGAGCTCGACGTCGCCGGCGGCCGGATCGACGCTCAGCACCGAGTCCAGGAGGACGCCGG
>SKWV01000481.1 GCA_007128755.1 Trueperaceae bacterium | reverse complement strand
TACTTGTCGTGCAGGTAGGTCAGGTAGGGTTCGAGTCGCATCGCTTCTCCAGTGGCCCCGACCACGAGGTCGTCGACGGAGCGACGGCGGCCGAAGCGGTAGACGTGTTCGCGCAGCCAGCTCAGGAGGTCTTCGAACGAGCCCTGCGCGATCCGATCGTCGAGATCGCCCAGCGAGCGCCGGGCGGCGTCCAAGAACTGGGCGCTGAGGACGTTGCCGAGCGCGTAGCCTTGGAACTGACCACCCACCATACCGCTGAACCAGTGCACGTCCTGCAGCGCGCCCTCGGCGTGGTTCTCGGGCGTGATGCCCAGGTCGCTCTCGTAGCGTGCCGCCCAGGCGTCGGGCAGGTCGCGGACGGCGAGGCGTCCCTCGAGCAGCTCCGCCTCGAGGTCGAAGCGGATGATGACGTGCAGGTTGTACGTCACCTCGTCGGCGTCGGTCCGGATGGTGGAGGGCCTCACCACGTTGACGGCGCGGTAGGCGGCCTCCGTGTCGACGCCGGCCAAGTCCGGGAACGCTCGCTGCACGTGCGGGAGCGCGTAGGTCCAGAAGGCGCGACTGCGGCCGACCAGGTTCTCCCAGAGCCGTGCCTGGCTCTCGTGCACCCCGGCGGAGGCGCCTCGCCCGAGGAGCGTCGCGTCGAGCCCCGCGTCGACGCCTTGCTCGTACATGCCGTGCCCGGCCTCGTGCAGGGTGCTGAACAACGCCTCGGTGAGGTCGTCCTCGCGCACGCGCGTGGTGATGCGGACGTCGCCGTGCGCGAAGCGTGTCGCGAACGGGTGCGGCGCGACGTCTTGGCGGCCGCGTGCGGGATCGTACCCGAGCGTGGTGGCGAACGCGTACGCGAGGCGCAACTGCGCCTCGGGCTCGAAGCGACCGGCGAACACGCTCTCGGGGAGCGGCGCCGCCCGCAGCACCTCGACCACGGGGACGAGGGCGCGCCTGAGGTCGGCCAAGAGCGGCGCCACGCTGGCCACCGTCATCCCCGGCTCGCGCGCGTCGATCATCGCGTCGGCCGGGTGTTCGGCTTCGGGGAAGAACGACGCGAACTCGCGCGACAGGTCGACCGTGCGCTCGAGGTGCGGCGCGACGTGGGCGAAGTCGCCGGTCGCGCGCGCCGTCTTCCAGGCCTCGAACGACGCTGCGGAGCTCGCGGTGAGCCGGCCGAGGAACGCGCTCGGCACGCGCTCGGCACGACCTAAGTCGGCGGCGATCACGCGCACCATGTCGCGATCACGTTCGGTCAAGTCGTCGGGTGCGGCGCCCAGGGCGTCGATCGAGGCGCGCACGGTCGGATCCACGAGCCGCTCGTGGGCCAGGCGGACGAGCGTCGCGAGGTGGCGTCCGCGCGCCTCGGCGCCGCCGGGGGGCATGAAGGTGTTGCGGTCCCAGTGAAGCACAGCCGCCGCGGCCGTGAGGTCGTCGACCTCGCGGAGGCGGCGGCGGAGCGTGTCGAGCTCATGTCGCTCTGCCATCTCGCCATCATACGGACCGAAGGTTGCACCACCGATGCAACCATGCGACGCTCGCCCCGCGAGCGCCTGCTCCCGCGGGCTAGACGAGCGCGATGTACTTGAGCACCATCACGAAGTGGCAGGCGCTGCCGAGCAGCACGAACAGGTGCCACAGCGCATGGAAGCCGAAGACCCGCGGCCACGGGTCGGGGCGGCGCGTGGCGTACACCACCGCGCCGAGGGTGTAGGCGAGGCCTCCGCCGAAGAGCCACGCGAGGGCACCGGCGGCGAACGCCTCCATCATGGGGACGACGGCGAGCACCGCCATCCAGCCCAACGCGACGTACAGCGAGGTCGACAGCCAGCGCGGCGCGCCGATCCACGCGACCTTGAACAGCACGCCGAGCAGCGCGAACCCCCACGCGGTGGCGAAGAGCGCCCAGCCCCACACGGGTGCGACCATCCTGAGCGAGACCAGCGTGATCGGTGTGTAGGTGCCGGCGATCAGCACGAAGATGGCGGCGTGGTCGAAGATCCGCAGGCGCCGGAGGACCTCCGGACGCGCGCGGACGGCGTGCAGCAGCGTGCTGGCGGTGTAGAGCAGCACGAGCGAGCCGCCGTAGACGGCGAAGCTCACGACGCGCAGCGGATCCCCGGCCGCGAGCACCAGCAGGACCACGAGCCCGACGATCGACAGGGCGACGCCGAGCAGGTGCGTGAGGCTGTTGGCGGGCTCCCGCAGCACGCGGGCGACCCAGGGCGAGTGATGAGCGTCGGTCATGCCCGAGGATAGCCGAGCGCGGTGTGCCGACCATGTACGCCGGCGCTCGACCGACTAGGCGTCGTCGTCGGCCGTCGCTTCGGCGCCCTCGGGACCGCGCGCCACCGGCGCGTCGCCGTAACTCACCCAGTCGCTCCAGGAGCCGGCGTACAGCTTGGCCCCGCGCAACCCGGCCACCTCGAGCGCCAGCAGCCCCTGGGCGGCGGAGACGCCCGAACCGCAGTAGAGCACCGGCGTGGCCCCGGCGGCGTCGGCGTAGCGCTCGCGCAGGTCGTCGGCCGACCGGAAGCGACCGCCCTCGAGGTTGTCCAGGTAGGGGCGGTTCACGGCTCCGGGAACGTGGCCGGCGACGGGGTCCAAGGGCTCGACCTCCCCGCGGAACCGCTCCGGCGCCCGCACGTCGATCACGAGCACGTCGGCGTCGTCGGCGTGGCGCAGGAGCCAGTCGCGCTCCACGACCATCTCGGGCCGTTCGCGCGGTGTGAAGACCGCGACGGGGGGCCGGACCTCGTCCGTCTCGAGCGGCGCGCCGGCCGCGCGCCACGCCGCCATGCCGCCGTCGAGGACCTGCACGGCCTCGTGGCCGAGCCAGCGCAGGAGCCACCAGACGCGACTCGCCACCATGGCGTCGCCCTCGTCGACGACGACGACGTGCGTGGCGTCGCCGATCCCGGCGCGGCCCGCCGTGCGCGCGAAGGCGCCGGGGTCGGGCAGGGGGTGCCGGCCGCCGTGCTCGCGCACGGGGCCGGAGAGGTCGTCGTCGAGGTGCAGGTACACGGCCCCCGGCACGTGCCCGGCCTCGTACGCGCGCCGGCCGGCAGCGGTGTCGGCGAGTGAGAAGCGGACGTCGAGCACGCGCACGGTGGGGTCGTCGAGGCGCCGCACGAGGCCGTCGACGTCGATCAGGGGTTCCATGGCACGAGTGTAGCCGCCACGGGCGTGTCGTAGCATCGAGGCCGCGATGGCCGACGACGTCCACTCCCCCACCAACCCCCTCGTCAAGCGCTTCGTCCGGCTCCGCGCCAGGCGGCCGCGCGAGCGCGAGGGCCTGCTCGTCGTCGAGGGCGCGAGAGAGCTGACGCGCGCGGTGCAAGCGGGCTGGTCGCTCGCGCTGCTGGCCTCGTGCCCGGAGCGGTTCTCGCCCGACGCCGAGGCGGCCCTGGCGCTCTTGCAGGGGGCGGCGGGGGAGCACCGACGCTTCGGCCCGGCCGCGTTCGACCGCGCCTCGCTGCGTCAGCATCCCGATGGGCTCCTCGGTCTCGTCCGCTGGCGGGAGGTCGATCCGGAGTCGCTGCCGTGGCCGGACACGGCCTGCTACCTGGTGATCGCGGGCCTCGAGAAGCCCGGGAACGTGGGGGCCTTGCTGCGGAGCGCGGCGGCGGCCGGCGTCGACGCGGTGTTCGTGACCGGCGCCGGCACCGACCTCGGCAACCCCAACGTGGTGCGGGCCAGCATGGGCAGCCTGTTCGCGCTGCCGGTCCTGGCGCTCGCCGACGAGCATGCGCGCGCGCTGCTCGGCTCCCACGGCGTTCGGGTGATCACCACCAGCCCCGACGCGAGCGAGACCTTCTGGGACGCCGACCTCACGGGCGCCGTGGCCGTCGTGATCGGACCGGAGCACGAGGGGCTGGACGCGGCCTGGCGCGGCGCGGCCGATCTCGAGGTCCGGGTCCCCATGGCGGGGAGCGTCGACAGCCTCAACGCGGCGACCGCCGGCGGCCTGGTGCTCTACGAGGTGCTCCGGCAACGCCGCGCTCGCCGGCGCATGCCACACTGAGGCGCGATGGACGCTCCCCCGTTCGAGACGCAGCTGACCTTCTTCCCCGTCCGCGACCTCTCCGCGACGCGCGACTTCTACGGCCGCGACCTCGGCCTGCGGCTCGAGCGCGATCAGGGCACGTGCCTGATCTACGCGGTCGGCGGTGCCTACGTCGGCTTCTGCGCGAGCGCCGCCGCCGAGGGCTCGACGCCCGCGGAGTCCTGCGCCGGGCTCATCGTCACGTTCGTGACCGACGAGGTCGACGCCTGGTACGGCCGCTTGAGACGCCTCGGGATCGAGACCGAGGCCGCGCCTCGCTCGCACCCCGACTACGGCATCTACCACTTCTTCGCCCGCGACCCCGATGGCTACCGGCTCGAGGTCCAGCGCTTCGACGAGCCGCTGCGCCGACGGGAGGCCGACGAGCAGGGGTAGACTCCGCCTGTGCACGTGCAGACGTGCGCATCTCCCCACGTCGGAGGGACCCATCGTGCTCAAGGAGTTTCGGGACTTCATCAACCGCGGCAACGTCGTCGATCTCGCCGTCGCCGTCATCATCGGCGCCGCGTTCGGGCAGGTCACCACGTCGCTCGTCAACCAGGTCGTGATGCCGCCGCTCGGCCTGTTGATCGGCGGGGTGGACTTCTCCGAGCTCGGCTGGGTCCTGCGCGACGCCGCGGCCTACGCCTCCCTGTCGGAGGCGGTGGAGGCCGGAGCGCCCGTCATCCAGCTCGGCGCCTTCCTCAACACCGTGATCAACTTCCTGATCATCGCGTTCACGGTGTTCATGGTCGTGCGGTTCTACACGCGCGCCTTGGCGCGCTTCAAGAAGCAGGAGGAGGGCGTGTCCGCCGAGCCCATCGCCGTCACGGCCGACGTCCAGTTGCTGACGGAGATCCGCGACCTGCTCAGTGTCGAGCGGACCCGCCAGAGCGGGTAGTCAGTAGACGATCACCAGTTCGACCAGGGCGGGCCCGGCCCGATCGACCGCGTCGACCGTCATGACGCCGATCACGACCGGACCCGACAGCCTGAGCAGCTGGTTCATGAAGTTCTCGTCCGACACGCCCTCGTACACCGGCGCCTGCAGCTCGTCGAGACCCGCGCGGCGCACGACGCGCAGGGCTTCGCCCTTGACCTGCGCGATGACGGTGCGGATCTCGTCCTGCGTGGAGGGTAGCTCGGCGCTCCCCAGGTGGATCTGGCGCGAGACCAGCAGGCGTCCGCGCTCGAAGATGCGGGTGTTCTCGAGCGCCTCCACCGTCACCTCGACCACCGTCGGGCTGAACTGGTT
>SKWV01000404.1 GCA_007128755.1 Trueperaceae bacterium | reverse complement strand
GGTGGCGACGGTGGTGGGGTCGAGGTCGTGCGCGGTCGTGCGGATGGCGTCCATGGGGCTCCCGGGCCGTGCCGGTGCGGGACGATCCGGCAGGTCCCACCATGATGACCCGCCGCGCCGGGAGCCGCCCGCGCCCGGAGCGCCGCGAGGGAGACGCCGCCGCATGCCCGCGCGCCACCTCGCGCAGCGGTACCATCGAGTGGCACCCCGGACAGGGGAGGCCCGCTCAAGGAGTCCTCGATGCCGCGCATCCTCGCCATCGTCATCGCCGTGATCGCGCTCTCGACCGCCGCCGCCCGTCAGCCCGTCACCAGTCCGATCTACTACCTCACGACGGCGCCCGAGGTGCGCGTCGGGTCGCCGGTCACGGGCGAGCTGACCCGCGAGAGCGGGCGCAACTTCAAGGACGGCTCCCACCTCGACGTGCTCGTGCTGCGAGGGCGCGAGGGCGACGCCGTCGTGCTGCGGGCCGAGAGCGAGGCCTTCGACACCTACCTCTCGCTCTTCGCTCCCGGCGGCACGCTGGTCGACTGGAACGACGACGACCTGCAGGGGAGCGGGACCGACGCGGCCATCCGCGCGACGCTGCCCATGACCGGCACGTACGTCGTGGTGGTGAGCGGCTTCGGCCCCCTCGATCTCGGCGAGTACACGGTGAGCCTCGAGCACGCCGAGACGGCCGCGCCGCCGCCCCCCGAGGTCGAACTGCCGTCGACCGTCTTCGGGAACCTCGCGAACGGCGGCCGCGACACCTACGTCCTGACGATCGCGGAGCCGACCGTGGCCGGCATCGAGCTGCGGTCGGCGGCGTTCGACACCTACCTCACGGTGGTGGACGCCGACGGCTGGACCATGGCGGAGAACGACGACATGGTCGGGACCACCGACTCGGGCGTGGTGGTGTGGCTCGACGTCGGCGTCTACCAGGTGATCGTGTCGGCCTACGAGTCGCTCGGGAGCGGACCGTACACGCTCACGCTCGACCGCTACGTCCGCACCCCCTGAGGATCGCCGCCCGAGTCAGGTCAGCCGCTCCTCGATGCGCGCGAGCGTGGCGGCCTCGGCTCCGGCACGGAGGAGGTACGCGCGCACGCCGCCGTGCTCCCGATCGAGGTGCGACAGGGCGTGCGCCAGGACGTCGGGGGTGGCGCCGAGCAGCCGCGCATGGTCCTCTCGCCGGACGCCTCGCTCCGCGCTCTGCGCGAGCAGACGCACCCTGACGGCGTCGATACGGTCGTGCGTGAGCGCGTAGTCCTCGAGGATCGTCTCGCGTGCGACGCCGACGCTCTCGAGGAGCAGCGCCGCGAGGAGTCCGGTGCGATCCTTGCCGACGGTGCAGTGGAACAGCGCGGCGCCCTCGGCCGCGGCGAGATGCTCGAGCGCGCTGGCGAACTCCGGGCCGGCGTGATCGAGCGCCGTCGTGTAGAGCACGGCGAGGTCCCACGGGTCGCGCGGGCGCCCGCGCGCCGCGTGCGCGGCTCGTAACCCGGACCAGATGTCGACGTACACGACGGTGAGCCCGGGGTGGTCCGCCAGCGCGCTCGGCTCCCGGCCGACCTCGCCTGGTTCGCGCAGGTCGAGCACGGTGGTGACGCCGAGCGCCAGGAGCGCGTCGGCGTCGCCGTCGTCGACCCGCAACGGCGCGTCGGCCCGGAAGTAGCGTCCGCCGCGCGTCACGCCGCCACGCACGAGGGGCAGCCCGCCGAGATCGCGCGCGTTGCAGGTCCCGCAGAGCTCGACGAAGCGGGTGTCATGGGTCACGGGTGTCTCGAACGCCATCGGGAGAGCGTACCGCGAGCGTGCCGCGCCCGCCGCCCGCCCCGGCACGACGCGGCCGCATGAGGAACGCCGGTCAGGGCGAGCGGTGAGGCACGCGGTTCCTGGCGGCGATCCTCATGAGCGCCAGGAGGCGCTCATGGGCGCACCAGGGCGCTCATGGGGCAAGCGGTAGGGTACGCCGTCTGCGCGGCCCCACCGCGTGGAAGAGGAGGCATGGATGCCCGACCCCAAGAACGACTCCCCGGTGGCGCACGCCACCGCGCCCGGACCCTGGATCGCCGCGCTCGCCGCGCTCGTGCTGATCTTCTCCAGCGTGTCGATATCGGTCGCCGAGGCCGACACCACCCCGCCGGTCGCAGCCGTCGACGCGCAGCCCGACGACGTGCTCGTCCAGCTCGGCGACCAGACCGTGACGCGAGAGCAGTTCGAGCAGGAGTTCGCGATCGCCGCTCGCTCGACCGCGTTGCAGCAGGGCATGGAGCCGACGCCGGAGCTCCTGGCCGAGTTCGACGCGTTCCGACCACAGTTCCTCGATCAGCTCGCGACCCAGCTCGTGCTCGTGCAGCATGCCGATGAGATCGGGGTGCGCGCCGAGACCGAAGAGGTCGACGAGGTCGTCGAGCAGGTACGCACCGCCCAGGTCGACGAGGCGGGCTTCGAGCAGTACCTCGAGACGTCCGGCTTCGCCGACGAGGCGGCGCTGCGCGCCGTGATCGAGCGCTCGATGAGCGTGCAGAACGTGATCGAGACGCTGAGCGCCGACATCGAAGTCACCGACGCCGAGATCGAGGCGTGGTACGAGGCCAATCAGGACCAGGTCCTGACGCCCGAGGGTCCCCTGCCGCTCGACGCGATCCGCGACGAGATCGCCAGCATCATCGTGCAGGAGCAGGTCGACGAGCGCGTGCAGGAGATCGTCGCCACGGCGCCGCTCGAGGTCTACGTCGATCGCCTGTGAAGAAGTCGATCGCCCGTGAGGAACGGGGGCCGCACCGGCCCCCTTCCCGCGATGGCGTGGCCTCAGTCGGCGACGCCTCGTAGGGCGGGATCGACGACGTCGCGGAGCCCGTCGCCGAACAGGTTGAACCCCAGGGAGGCGAGCAGGATCGCCATGCCCGAGAAGATCGAGGCCCACGGCGACAGCACCATGTAGTCGCGACTCTCCGAGAGCATCAGGCCGAGGGAGGGGGTGGGCGGCTGCGTACCGAGCCCGAGGAACGAGAGCGACGCCTCGACGAGGATCGCGGTCGACAACGAGAGCGTGAGCTGCACGAGGAGCGGCGCGAAGATGTTCGGCAGCACGTGACGGGTCATGATCCTGAGGCCCGATGCGCCGAGCGCGCGCGCCGCCGAGACGTACTCCCACGACAGCACCGTGAGCGCGGGGCCGCGAGCGAGCCGCGCGAACATCGGCAGGTAGACGATGCCGATCGCCAGGGCGGTGTTCCCACTCCCCGGACCGAGCACCGCCAGCACCGCGATCGCCAACAGGATGATGGGGAAGGCGAGCAGCACGTCCATGAGACGCATCACGACGCGGTCGACCCAACCCCCGTAGAAGGCCGCCGCGAGACCCGCCGCCGAACCGAACAGCGCGGCGAGACCGACCGCACCGAAGGCCACCGCGATGCTGGTGCGGAAGCCGTAGAGGATGCGGGAGTAGAGGTCGCGCCCGAAGTTGTCGGTGCCGAGCAGGTGCTCGGCGCTCGGGCCCTGGAACCGCGCGCGGATCTGCTGCTCCCGCGGGCCGTGGGTCGCCAGGAGCGGCGCCAGCGTCGCGGCGAGCACCACCAGCACGCAGAGGACGAAGCCGGCGGCTCCGATCCGGTTGCGCAGCAGGCGAGCGGCGAGGCCCGACATCAGGCGTACTCCACCCGCGGATCGATCCAGGCGTACGCCAGGTCGACCAGCAGGTTGATGAACACGAAGACGACGGTCGCGACGAGGATCACGCCCTGGGCGAGGGGGTAGTTGCGCTCGTTGACGGCGCCGATCACGAGCCGGCCGAGCCCCGGGATGGCGAACACCTGCTCGATCACGATGACGCCGGACAGGAGATGGCCGGCCTGCACGCCGATGACCGTCACGACCGGGATGAGCGCGTTCCGAAGGGCATGCTTGTAGAAGATCGAGCGCGCCGCGAGCCCCTTGGCGCGTCCGGTCCGGATGTAGTCGAGCGCCAGGACGTCGAGCAGGCTCGAGCGGAGGATCCGCGTGAGGGCCGCGATCATGGGGAGCGAGACGGCGATCACCGGCAGCGCCATGCGCGCGAGGTTCCCGAGCGGATCCTCCCCGAACGGGACGTAGCCGATCGACGGCCACATGGGCAGGTGGAGCGAGAAGAAGTAGAGCATGAGCACGCCGACCCAGAAGGGCGGCAGCGTCAGCCCCACGATCGAGGCGACCCGCACGAAGCCGTCCGCACGGGTCCCGCGGGTCCTCGCCGCGAGGATGCCGAGCGGGAAGGAGACGACGATCGCGGTGGTGAGCGCCATGCCGGCGAGCTGGAGCGTGACGGGGAGGCGGCCGAGGATCTCGTCGGCGACGGGCCGGCCGGTCCAGATGCTGCGTCCGAGATCCCCCTGCAGGACGTTCGTGAGCCAGACCAGGTACTGCTCGTGGATCGGGAGGTGGAGGCCGAGCTGGCGCCTGAGCGCCTCGATGCGCTCGGGTGTGATGTCGGTGTTGGCCCCGAGCATGATGGCGACCGCGTCGCCGGGGATGAGCCGGAGCATCATGAAGATCAGCACGGAGACGCCGAAGAGGACCAGGCAGAGATCGAGCAGGCGGCGGGTGACGAACGTGGTCATGGGTGCGGTAGCTCCAGGGGTCGAGGGACCGCGAGCGTCGGCGCGCCGAGCGCGGTCGGGCGGGCGAGGACCGGCCTCGCCCGCCCGACCCCTGGCGGGTCAGCGCAGGGTGACGTTCCGCAGGTAGCGGAGGTGCCTGGTCGGGATCTGCACGAAGCCGTCGACGGCCGCGCCGTGGGCGCTGAACAGCGTCCCGTAGGCGACGTGCGCGATCGGCCCCTCGCACGCCAGGGCCATCTGCGCGTCGCGGTAGATCTGCTGCCGCGCCTCGGGGTCGGCCGTCGTGCGGCCGCGCTCGAGCAGGTCGTCGACGAGCGGATCGCTGTAGCGGAACACGTTGGTCGAACCGCCCGTGATGAAGGTCCGATGGAGGTAGCCATCGGGATCGATGTTGCCGCCGTTGATGCTGACGAACACGTCGAAGTTCGAGTTCTGCCAGTCCTGCACGAAGGTCCCGAACTCGGCCACGTTGACCTCGACGTTCATGCCCGCGCGCTCGAGCTGGGCCTGCAGGACCTGCGCGGTGTCGGCGACGACGCGGTTCGTGCCGAAGGTCAAGATGGTGAACGTGAGCCCGTCGGGGTGCCCGGCCTCGGCGAGCAGGGAGCGGGCGCGGTCGGCGTCGTGAGCGTAGCAGGGGTAGTCGTCGATCGGCACGGCCCAGTCGCTCATCACGGGACTGAGCGGGCCCGCGGGCACGGCGTTGCCCAGATGCACGCCGTCGACCACCTCGTCGCGATCGATCGC
>SKWV01000150.1 GCA_007128755.1 Trueperaceae bacterium | reverse complement strand
GGCGCCGCGCTGCCCCGCACGAGCGCCGACGCCGAGGAGGAGCTGGTGATCGAGGCGTAACGGCACCCGAGGGGCCGCCCGATGGCGCCGGAGGGCGGCGGCGCGGGTGTAGCGTGGACCATGTCGATTGCCACTCCACCCTTCAAAGGCGTCCACCCGATCGTTCCCACCCCGTTCCTGGAGGACGGATCGCTCGACCTGGCGAGCGTCGATCGCCTCATCGATCACCAGATCGCCGCCGGCGTCGACGGCGTCGCCATCCTGGGCTTCATGGGCGAGTCGCACAAGCTCACCGGCGCCGAGCGGCGTGCCGTCATCTCGACCGCCGTCGCCCGGGCCGCGGGTCGCATCATCGTCTGGGTCGGCGTCCGCGCCTTCGGCACCGCCGGGACCATCGAGCAGGTCCAGGAGGCCGAGAGCCACGGGGCCGACGCCGTGTTCGTCGCGCCCATCGCCCCCGGCACGCCCGCCGTCCTCGAGCGGCACTACCGTGAGGTCGCCGCCGCCACCACCCTCCCGGTCGCCATCCACGACTACCCGAGCGAGTTCGGCATCGTCATCCCGGCCGACCTCATCGCCCGCCTCGCGAACGACGGCGTCACGCCGTACCTCAAGGCCGAGGATCCGCCCGTCCTCGTCAAGCAACGACGCGTGTTGGAGGGCGCTCCGGGTCGGATCGGGATCTTCGGCGGCCTCGGGGGCATGTGGGTGTTCGAGGAGCTCGAGAACGGCGCCGCCGGCGTCATGACCGGGCTCGCCTTCCCGGAGGTGCTGGTCGACATCTACCGCCGCCACACGGCCGGTGACGTGGCCGGCGCCGCCGAGGTCTTCGACCGCGTGCTGCCGCTGATCCGCTACGAGTTCCAGCCCGGCATCGGCGTCGCCCTGCGCAAGCACGTCTTCGTGCGCCGCGGCGTCTTCACGACCGCCACCGTCCGCGCGCCGCACCCGAGCGTCGACGACGCCACCCTGCGCGAGTTCGAGATCGTCGCGCAGCGCGTCGGGCTCGACGTCGCGCGCGCCCGGCCATGACGCCGTCGCCTCGGTCGGCTCGGCCACGATCCGAACACGAAGGCTGGCGTCATGATCGCGCGATGCCCTGCGGACGCGCCCCACGTGCCAGAATCTAGGGACATGGACCCTGCACGCCGTGCCGAGATCGTGGAGCGCGTCGCGCGCCTCCAGACCGCGATCGTCTGCGACGTCTACGACGAACGCGGCTGGGAGCCGCGCGCCTTGCGTCCCGACCTCCGCCGCGTCACCGCGATGCACGCCCCCATCGTGGGCTTCGCGGCCACGATCGTGGGCCGCCAGGAGCGCTTCGACGGCCCCGACCGCGCCAAGCTCGCCGCCGCCGATGCCCTGCCCGCCGACAGCGTCGCCGTGTGGTCGGGGACCGACGCCGGACACTACTGCCTCTTCGGCGACCTGATCGCCGCCACCATGCAGGGCCGCGGCTGCCGAGGCGCCATCGTCGACGGCGGGATCCGCGACGTGGCGGCCATCGACGCCACCGGCTTCCCGGTCCAAGCCCGTCACGTGACGCCGCTGCAGGGTCTCGGCCGCTGGCGCGTCACGGACGTCGGCATCCCCGTCACGCTCCCATCGGCGTACGGTCGGCCCGTCACGATCCAGCCGGGCGACCTCGTGTTCGGCGACGCCGACGGCGTCGTCGTGGTCGAACGAGAGCGGATCGACGAGGTCGTGGAGCGAGCGGAGGCGATCCTCGAGGCCGAAGCCGAGGCGCGTGCGCTCTCCGAGGAGGGCATGACCGCCGCCGAGATGCTCGAGAAGTTCGGACACGTGTGAGCGGCGGCGCATGATGACCCGTCCCTCACGCACCGCCAGCGCAGCCGGGGAGTCCGGTAAGGAGCCGATCATCGTCGTCAACGATCTCGCCCTCGTGGTAGCCACCGTCAACGGCACCGGTTCGCAGACCGCCAACACCGCCCTGCTGCGCTCCTTCTTCAGCATGGGCATCCCGGTGCACGGCAAGAACATCTTCCCGTCCAACATCCAGGGCCTGCCCACCTGGTTCCACATCCGCGTCGACAAGGACGGCTACATCGCGCGGCGCGATCCCACCATGCTGGTGGCGTACAACGCGCAGACGATCGACGCCGACTTGAGGGCCCTGCCCAAGGGCGGCGTCGCGGTCGTGAACGGCGACCTCGCTCCCAGCGTGCAGCGCGACGACCTCATCACGTACGAGGTACCGGTCAAGGAGCTGCTGCGCGCGACGGATCAGAAGGGGAAGCTCCGCGACTACGCGGCCAACATGACCTACGTCGGGGTCCTGGCGCACCTGCTCGACGTGCCCCTCGCCGTCGTCGAGGAGGCGTTGGCGGTCCACTTCGGCCGTCGCCAGAAGCTCGTCGACCTCAACATGGTCGTGATCCGCGCCTCGCACGAGTGGGCCGTGGCCGAGCTCGAGAAGCGCGATCCCTACCGCGTCGAGCCCATGGACGCGACGGACGGTCTCATCCTCATGACCGGGAACGAGGCCGGGGCGCTCGGCAGCGTGTTCGGCGGCGTCACCGTCGCGCCCTGGTACCCGATCACCCCGTCCACGTCGTTCATCGACGCGCTCCGCGAGTACCTGCGCGAACTGCGGCAGAAGGAAGACGGCGAACGCTCCTACACGGTGGTCCAGTCCGAGGACGAGCTCTCGGCCATCGGCATGGTGCTCGGGGCGGGATTCGCCGGCGCCCGGGCCCTCACCGCCACCAGCGGTCCCGGTCTCTCGCTCATGACCGAGTTCGCCGGTCTCGGCTACTTCGCCGAGATCCCCGGCGTCATCTGGGACGTCCAGCGCGTCGGGCCCTCCACCGGCCTGCCGACACGCACCAGCCAGGGCGACCTGGCGTTCGCCTACACGCTGGGCCACGGCGACACCAAGCACATCGTGCTGCTCCCATCGTCGATCGAGGAGTGCTTCGAGTTCGGCTGGCGGTCGCTCGACTTGGCCGATCAGGCGCAGACGCCCGTGTTCGTGCTCTCGGACCTCGACCTCGGCATGAACACCTGGATGGGCCGCTCGTTCACGTACCCCGACGCGCCCATGGAGCGCGGCAAGGTCATGAACGAGGAGGAGGTCGCGGAGCACGGCTTCGGGCGCTACGTCGACCGCGACGGTGACGGCATCACGTACCGGACGCTGCCCGGCAACCCGAACCCCGCCAGCGCGTACTTCACGCGCGGTACCGGCCACAACGCCAACGCCGTCTACAGCGAGCGGGCCGAGGACTGGCTCGAGAACACCGAGCGCCTGAGCCGCAAGTTCGACACCATCCGCGAGCTCGTGCCGGCGAGCGAGGTCGACGTCGCTCCGGGAGCCACGGTCGGTGTGATCGCCTTCGGCACCACGCGCTACGCCATCGAGGAGGCCCGCGACCGCCTGGCGAAGCGCGGGATCCACTTCTCCACGCTGCGGCTCAAGGCGCTGCCGCTGCGCCCCGACGTCAGGTCGTTCGTCGAGGCGCACGACCGGGTCGTGGTGGTGGAGATGAACCGCGACGCCCAGCTCGCGGGCATCCTGCGCGCGGAGCTCCCGGATCTCGCGCCGCGCATCGACAGCGTCGCCTACTTGGACGGCATGCCGTTCACCGCCCCGTTCGTGGAGGAGCGCTTGACGCCCTTCCTGATGCGCGTCGCCGCGGAGGTGGCCTGACATGGACCGAACCAGGACCGTCGCTTCGAACGCCGCCGGCCTCACCAAGGCCGAGTACGGCGGCACCCCCAGCACCCTCTGCGTCGGCTGCGGTCACAACTCGATCGCCAACCAGATCATCCAGGTCGCGTTCGAGCTGTCCCTGAAGCCTCACGAGATCGTCAAGCTCTCCGGCATCGGCTGCTCCAGCAAGTCGCCCGCGTACTTCTTGGGCATGTCGCACGGCTTCAACGCGCTGCACGGCCGGATGCCGGCCGTGGGCAGCGGCGCGCTCATGGGCAACCACACGCTGCGCGCCATCGGGGTCTCCGGCGACGGCGACACCGGATCGATCGGCATGGGCCAGTTCAAGCACATGCTCCGCCGCAACGTGCGCATGGTGTACCTGGTCGAGAACAACGGCGTCTACGGGCTCACGAAGGGCCAGTTCTCGGCTACGGCCGACGAGGGCCTCGACCTCAAGTACGCCGGGCACAACGACCTGCCGGCGATCGACCTCTGCCTCGAAGCGATCGCCGCGGGCTGCGGCTTCGTGGCGCGCTCCTTCGCGGGCGACGCCAAGCAGGTGCGCGAGTTGCTGAAGGCGGCGCTCAGCCACCGCGGCACGGCGTTCCTCGACATCATCAGCCCATGCGTCGCGTTCAACAACGACGACCTGAGCCCGAAGAGCTACGCCTACGGGCGTGACCGCAAGTCGCCGCTGCAGGAGCTCGGCTGGATCCCCAAGGCCGAGGAGATCGTGCTCGAGCAGGGCGACCCCGGTGGCCTGAGCGTCGTCGAGCTGCACGACGGTTCGCGCCTCAAGCTCCGCCGGGTCGAGGCCGACTTCGACCCGACCGACCGCAACGCCTCCGTGCAGCGACTCATGGTCGCGGCGCAGAAGCAGGAGTTCATCACCGGACTCATCCACTACGACCCGTCGCGGCCGTCCTTCGCCGAGGCGGCGCGGCTGCCCGAGGCGCCGCTCGCGGCGTTGCCCGACGACCGGCTCCGTCCGCCGCCGGAGGCGCTCGAGGGCGTACTGCAGCGCTACCGGTGAGGCCGGACTCGAGCGGCGGCAGCAGGTCGTGAGGCTGGGCACGATCGCGGAGACGCCGCTCGAGTGGCTCGCTCTCAGGTCGGGCCGCATCCCCACGCCGCTCGTCGACACGCACCTGGCGTTCGCCTGGGCGCGCACCATCATGGTCGCCACGCGCCTCGGCGTGTTCGAGGCGCTCGCGCGCGGGCCGGGCGACGCGGCGTCCGTGGCGTCCACCTGCGCGACGGCGCCCGAACCGACCAGGCGGCTGCTCGATGCGCTCACGGGCATGGGGTACCTGCTGCCCGCGGGCGAGCGCGAGTACCGGCTCTCGCGCGCGGCGCGTCGCTGGCTCACGCGCGCTTCCCCCGACGAGGTCGTCGACAAGGTGCTGTTCTCGTTCGACGAGTGGGCCTACGTCGAGCATTACGAGCGCTTCGTGGCCACGGGTGAGGCGTTCGGCATGCACGAGCGGCTCGCGCACGGCGGCGCCGGCGACGGGGCCGTCGCGGCGAGGGGTGGTGCCACCGCTCGGGGCGGCGACGGCTGGGGACGCTACCAGCGGGGCCTGCACGCGCTCTCGAAGGTGTCGGTGGCCGAGGTGGGGCGCCGCACACCCGTCCCGCGGGGGGCGACGGCGCTGCTCGACGTCGCCG
>SKWV01000013.1 GCA_007128755.1 Trueperaceae bacterium | reverse complement strand
GTCGCCTCGAGGGCGCGCCGCACCACGTCGTCCACCAGCAGGCGCTGCATGTTCCAGTCGATGCGGCCCGCCTCGATCTTGGCGAGGTCGAGCACGCCGTTGATCAGGGAGGTGAGCCGTTGGCTCTCGCGGTAGATGATCTGCGCGTTGCCGCGGACCTGCTCCACCGCGCGCTGCACCTTGCGCTCCTCGTGCACCTCGAGGAGCGGGACGAGCACCTCCTCGAAGCGCCGCTCGATGAGCCGCGCGAAGCCGAGGATCGACGTGAGCGGCGTCCGCAGTTCGTGCGACACGTTGGCCAGGAAGGCGCTCTTGGAGGCGTTGGCCGCCTCAGCAAGCTCCTTCGCGTCGTGCAGCTCCTGCTCGTAGCGCTTGCGGTCCTCGATGTTGCGCACCATGCCGCGGAAGCCGACCACGCGGCCGTCGTCGTCGAGCACGCGGCCGATCGACCACTCGCCGTACCACTCGCTGCCGTCGAGCCGGCGGTAGCGAACCTCCTGACGCTGCACGGCGGTGCCCGTCGTGGCGACGGCGTGGAAGGCTTCGAGCACGGAGCGCACGTCGCTGGCGATGTAGTGACGGAAGGATCGGCCGATCATCCGCTCCGGGTCGTCGAGCACGCCCGCCGCCAGCGCCGGGTTCACGAGGGTGAAGCGGCCGCGCGGGTCGGTCTCGAAGTACGAGTCCTCGATCTGCTCGAGGATGGTGCGGTACTTCTCCTCGGAGCGCCGCAGCTCCCCCTCGGCCGCCTTGCGCTCGGCCAGCTCCTGCTGGACGGACTCGTAGAGCCGCGCCGAGTCGATCGCGACGGCGGCGCTCGCCACCACGCGGCGAAGCGTCGGCAGGCTCCCCTCGAGGGGCCGGTGGCTGTCGGGGTTGTCGACGGCGAGCACGCCGATGGTGCGGCCGCGCGAGATGAGCGGCAGCGCGGCGAGCGCGCGGCTGCGGATGACGGGAGAGGCCGCCATCTCCCCCGTGACGCGGTACCGCTCCGGGAGCGCCTGATCGGCCTCGAGCACGATCTCCTCGCCGAGCAGGAACGCGTCGGCGAGCACGGGCACGCTGCCGTCGAGGGGCACCCGGTACCCGGCGATGCTCCCCTGGTCCTCGAAGCCCGTCCAGCTCGACGCCTCGAGCTCGCTGCCGGCGGCGGTGGGCAGCCAGATGACGGCGCGCTCGAGGCCGACCATCTGCTGGATGGCGTGGAGGATCAGGTCCATGCGGTCTCGGAGGCTGCTCGCCTCCTGCATCGCGGTGGCGATCCGGGTGAGCTGCTCCGACTCGCGCCTGCGCGCCTCGATCTCCTCGATGAGGCGCACGTTCTGGAGCGCGATGGCGCCGAGTTGCGTGAAGCGCGTGAGCAGCGCCTCCTCGGCGAGCGTGAACGGCCGCCGATCGTCGCGCACGCGCGTGAGGGTGAGCACGCCCATGACCTCGCCGTTCGCGACGAGCGGCGCGGAGATCGCGCCGCGGACCCACTCCAGGTCGACGCCGCGGACGCGTCCGGGCCAGTGCTTGTAGTCCTCGATGCGCATCGGGGCGCCGGCCTTCCAGACCTTGCCCGCCAGCCCCTCGCCCGGCCGGAACGTCATCTCGCGCAGCAGCGCGAACCGCCCGACGCTGCGCACGCGCTGCAGCACCCCGCGATCGGCGTCGACGAGGTCGATGAACCCGTGCGGCGCGTCCAGCACCTTGGCGGCGTGGTGCAGGACCTCCTCGAGCATGGCGTCGAGCGAGCGCCGCACCACCAGCCCCTCGCTCACGTCCTGCAGCGCCTTCACGTACTGCTCCTGCTGCTTGAGGGTCGTCTCGGCCTTGTGGAGCGTGTGCTCGGCCTGCACCTGCCGCTCGATGTCCTGCAGCCGCACGAGGTGCCCGGTGATGCGGCCGCGGCGATCGGCGAGCGGCGTGAGGTGCACGTTGAAGTTGCGCGCGCCGGCGGCGGTGGGCAGCACCACGTCGAGGTGGGCCGCGACGTTGGTGCCGAGCCGCTCCACGAGCTCCGGCGCGTGCATGAAGAGGTCGGCGGTCTTCTGCCCCACCACGGCGGAGGGATCGTCGACGCCGAGCAGCCGCGCGGCCTCGGGGTTCACCTGCAGGACGCGCTGGCGTGCGTCCGCGACCACGACGGCGTCGGAGAGGTAGCGCATCACCGTCTCCTGCGCCACCGGCACGATGTCGAGCAGGCGGTGCGAGAAGAGGCTGCGCGCGAACGCCAGCGCCGAGAACGAGAAGACGAGCGGCGTCACGTCGAACTCGCCCGGGGCCACGACGCCGCCGAGGCTCAGCGCGTTGGCGAGCCACGGCACGATGACGGCCACCAGCACGAGCGACAGCTGGAAGCGGTACCGCCGCGGCGTGAGGACGTAGCCGCGCAGCATGTAGAACGTGCCGAGCGCGAGCAGCCCGTAGCTGTAGCCCGTATGGACCCAGAACCAGTCGCCTCCTCGCGTCGCCAGCACGTTCCGCCCGGTGCCGCTCGCGACGCCGACCTCGGTCCACAGGATGTGGTGCAGCTCGTTCGTCCACGCCAGCGCGATGGTGAGGATCGGGACGATCATCAGCAGCGTGATCGTGAAGCGGTTGACCCAGCTCGCCTGCCGCGTGTAGTCGCTCGCGAAGACGAGGTACGCGACGGGAACGAAGGCGACCCCGAGCAGCTTGAGCTGCAGCCACATGAGCTGCCGGGCTGGGTCGGGGTCGAACAGCTGGACCGCCTCGAGCCCCGCCCAGAGCATGCCGGCGAGCATGAAGAACGCGAACGAGCGCGCGCCGCGCGTGTTCGCGCGCCGCGACCAGGCGACGCCGGCGAGGCCCGCCAGCGTCGCCGCCGTCAGCGCGAGCGCGACGCCGTACCAGGACAGCGACAAGGCCACGAACGCACCCCCTTCCAGACTCCGCGCTCGACCGCATGACGCCGCGACCGCATGTGGGTGGCGCTCATGCTACATCTTCACGCCGCTCTCACGAAACGCCTGCCCCGCGCCCGGGGACCTCAGAAGGGGAACAGCAGGGGCACGAGCAGCATGGTGGCGACCAGCACCAGGAGTTGCAGCACCACGCCGATGCGCAGGAAGTCGCCGAACCGGTACTGGCCGGGTCCGAGCACGAGCGTGTTGACGGGTGAGGCGACGGGCGTGGCGAACGCCGTCGAGGCGGCCAGCGCCACCGCCATGAGCATCGGATAGGGCGACACCTCGAGCGTCTGGGCCGCCTGGAAGGCGATCGGCGCCAGGAGCACCGTGGTCGCGGTGTTCGAGATCACCTGGCTGGCGACGCTCGTCAGGACGAACAGCCCCAGCAACAG
The DNA here is from genome assembly GCA_007128755.1 of Trueperaceae bacterium. GTDB lineage: Bacteria > Deinococcota > Deinococci > Deinococcales > Trueperaceae > SKWV01. The sequence continues at coordinate 2,045 of SKWV01000013.1, read as the reverse complement.
GGCCAGCGGGCCGTACGGCCCGACGGTGCCGACGAGGCCGTCGACCACCACCTGCATGCCCCCCGTCACCTCGAGGGCCGTCGCCATCGGCAGGATGCCGGCGATGAGCACCACCGCCTCCCAGTTGATGGAGCGGTAGGCGTCCTCCATGGCGAGGCAGCCGGTCAGCACCATCGCCACGGCCGCGATCAGCACGGCGACCACGGTCGGCAGCCAGCCGAGCGTCATGACGACCAGCATGGCGAGCATGATCGCCATGGCCACCGGAGCCCGCGCGGCCGCCGGTGCCGGGGCGTCGCCTTCGGCCGCCTCGGCGAGGACGACGGCGTCGTGGCGTTCGCGCCCGAGCAGCGCGATCGCCCGTCGCGGGCCCTGCACCAGGAGCGTGTCCCCGAAGCGCAGCCGCAGGTCGGCCAACCCCTCGGTGATGCTCGCGCCGCCGCGCAGGACTCCCAGGACCTGCACGCCGAAGCGATCGCGGAAGCGCATCTCCGCCAGCGTCTGGCCGAGCCAGCGCGAGCGTGGGGTCGGCAGCACCTCGCCGACGGAGAGGTTCGACGGCAGCAGCCTGTCCGCCGCCGCGTCGAAGCGGTCGAAGGCGAAAGCGTGCGCGGCCGCCAACGCCTCGAGGTGCTCGAGCGATCCCTCCAGCAGCAGCCGGTCGCCTTGCTCGAGCACGGTGTCGGGCCCGACCGCCTTCGACTGGTCGACGTGACGACGCGACCGCCGCCGCTCGCGCTCGACCGCGGGAGCGGTGTCGATCGCGAGCACCTGCACCTGGTGGCGCTCAGGCCAGTGGAGCTCGCCGAGGGTCAGGCCGACCAGGTCCGAGTCCGCCGGCACGGTCGTCCGGAAGAGTCTCGTGGGGAGGCCGTAGCGCTCCGCCAGCTCCACGAGCGTCGCGGTCGCCACCGCCCCATCGCGAGCACCCTCGCTCACGGGGGCGCGCTCCGGCAACCAGCGGCGGCCGATGGTGACCATGAAGGCGAGCCCGAGCGCGAGCATCGTGAGGCCGAGCGGCGTGAAGGCGAAGAAGTTGAACCCGGGCAGCCCCTGCGCCTGCAGTTGCTGCGACACGACCACGTTGGGCGCCGTGCCGATGAGCGTGAGCATGCCCCCCAGCAGGGACGCGATCGCCACGGGCATGAGGAGCTTGCTGGGGCTGATGCCGGCGCGCCACGCGAGGCTGACCACGACGGGCAGCATCACGGCGACGGTGCCCGTGGAGCTCACGAAGCCCGAGAGGATGCCGGTGACGAGCATGACGAGCACGAGCAACCGGCGCTCGCTCGTGCCGGCCGCGCGGCTGAGCCAGCGGCCGAGGCGGTTCGCGATGCCGGTGCGGAACAAGCCGGCCGAGACGACGAAGAGGCCGGCGATCATGATCACGACGCTGTCGCCGAAGCCGGCGAGCGCCTGGGCCGGCGTCAGGATGCCGGAGAGCACCAGCGCCAGGAGCGACATGACGGCCACGAGATCGAGTCGGATGCGGTCGCTGACGAAGAGAGCGACCGTGACGCCGAGGATGACGAAAACGACGAGGGCGTCACCGGTCACGGACCACAGCCTACCGCTCCTGGCGTGCGGCGTGCTTCACTCCGTCAGGGTGTCAGCACCACCTTCACGCAGTCGTCCTCCTTGTCGCGGAACGTGCGGTACATGGCGGGTGCGTCGTGCAGCGGCACGCGATGCGTGATCACGAACGACGGGTCGATCTCGCCCGCCACGATGCGCCCGAGCAGCGGTCGCAGGTAGCGGTGGACGTGGGTCTGCCCCATCTTGAACGTGAGCGCCTTGTTGAAGGCGGCGCCCATGTTCACCTTGTCGATGAACCCCCCGAACACGCCCGGGATCGAGACCACGCCGCCCTTGCGGCAGGACTGGATCGCCTCGCGCAGGGCGTGGGGCCGGCCCGTCTCGAGGCGCGCCTTCTGCTTGAGGCCGTCGTACCAGGAGAGCGGGCCGGCGCCGTGCGCCTCCATGCCCACCGCTTCGATGCAGACGTCGGGCCCGCGCCCGCCGGTCATCTCGCGGAGCGCCTCGCC
>SKWV01000133.1 GCA_007128755.1 Trueperaceae bacterium | reverse complement strand
TGCCGGTGTCGGCGCCGAAGTGGTCGAGCATCACCCGCACGCCCAGCTCCTTGACGTGCTCCATGCTGCCCCGCAGCTCCGCCCAGCCCTCGATGAGCGCGCTCATGCCCAGCTCGAGCTCAAGCTGCTGCGGCTCCAAGCCATGCAGCACGATCGTGGCCTCGACCAGCGACAGGAACCGCGAGTTGGCGAGACCCGCCGGAGTGGACGTGACCGCCACGCGCACGGGCAGACCCAGCTCGTCGGACAGCTCGCGTGCGGCCGCCCCGCATACGTCGAGGCCCCAGGAGACGATCGGCGCGAAGATGCCGCGCTGCTCGGCCACCGGCACGAAGCGCCGTGGCGCGACCTCGCCCAACACCGGGCTCCGCCACCGCAGCAGCGCCTCGAAGGTGTGGACGCTCCCCGTCCGGCTGTCCCACTGCGGCTGGTAGAGCATCTCGATCTCGCCTCGCTCCAGCGCGCCGTCGAGGTGCTGCGCGATCGTCACGCGCTCGTCCGCCGGCGCCCGCATGGCGGAGGCGAACAGGCGCACGTCGTTCTTGCCGCCGAGCTTGGCCTGGTACATCGCCAGGTCGGCTGCGCGCAGGAGCGCCTGCGGGTCGCCACCGTCGCGCGGGTAGAAGCTCACACCGATCGAGGCGCTCACGTTCACCACCGCGTCGGGCAGGGTGACCGGCTGCGCGATCTCGGCGAGGAGGGTTCGTGCCAGACGCCCCGCGTCGTGGGGGGCGGAGACCTCGGGGAGCAGCACGGCGAACTCGTCGCCGTGCAGGCGCGCGAGCGTGTCATCAGCCCGCAACGCTCGCTGCAGCCGCGTCGCGACCACCCCCAGCACCTCGTCGCCGATCGCGTGGCCGAGGTCGTCGTTGACGAGCTTGAAGCCGTCGAGATCGAGGAACAGGACCGCCAGCAGCCGCTCGTGTCGCGCCGCCGCGGCGACCGCGAGCTGCAGCCGGTCCTCGAACAGGACCCGGTTCGGCAGGCCCGTCAGGGCGTCGTGATGGGCGCGATGATGCAGCTGCGACTCGCTCTCGAGCAGGGCCTCCTCGGCCTGCTGACGCAACGTGACGTCGCTGAAGCGCACCGCCACACCGTGGTCGCGCGGGTCCCCGACCGGGAAGGCGTACCCCTCGAACCAGCGACCGAGAGCCGATGCGCGTTCGCTGAACCGGACGGGTTCGCCCGTGAGGGCCACACGACCGTAGATGTCGAACCAATGCCCGTCGATGTCGGGCACCAGTTCGCGCATGGTGCGGCCGACGGGGTCGGCGACGCCACTCTGCCGCTCGAAGGCGGGGTTGGCCTCGAGGAAGCGGAAGTCCACCGGGCGTTCCGCGCCGTCGAAGAGCACACGCACGATGCAGAAGCCGTCGTCGATCGACTGGAAGAGCGCCCGGTAGCGCCCCTCGGACTCGATGACCGTAGCCCCGGTGAGAGGGGCCTCGGTGAGCCGGACGAGCAGGCCGTGTGGAGCGGGAGAGAGCGCCAGATGCACGCGACGACCCGAGGCGCCGACCACGAGCGCGGTGGGGTCGGCGTCGCCGTCTTCACCGACCTCGCTCCGGCCCGAACGCGTGAGCACGTCGGCCAACCGTCGCCCGACGGCCTCCTCGCGCACGACGCCGAGAAGCGACGAGGCACCCCCATCGAGGTCCACCACGCGCGCGTCGTGATCGAGCGTCATCGAACCCTCGCAGGCTCGTTCGAGCCCGTCGGAACGTCCCGGCATCGCCCCTCCGCGTCTCATCGATCCCGATCGAGGTCTGGCTCTACCATAGCCCGGCCACCGTCGTCACCACGTCGACGCGGAGCCTGCGCGGGCGGAGGCACGGTCGCCGAGGCGAGACGCCCCTCGTGACCGTCTGTACGCGTTGCACCGTCGTCGACGTGTCCTCCCGGCACAATCTCTCTGAAGGAGGTACCCGATGAACGCCACAACAGGCTACCGCCGCGCCTTGGCGCTCGCCGTCACGCTGCCCCTGCTGCTCCTGGCCGGGCTGCTCGTGGCGCAAGAGGTCGACACCGGCGAAGGCGAGGCGATCTACCAGGTGGAGTGCGCGGTCTGCCATCAGCCCACCGGCGCGGGCATCCCGCCGGCCTTCCCGCCCTTGGCCGACCACATGTACGAGCTGGTGGGCGCCGAAGGCGGCCGGACGTACCCGATCCTCGTCGTGCTCTACGGGCTCGCGGGCGAGATCAGCGTGCACGGGCAGGTGTACGACGGCCTGATGCCGCCCCTGGCGCACCTCACCGACGAGCAGATCGCCGACGTCCTGAACTACACCATGGTCGCCTGGGACGACGTCGAGCAGCTCGAAGAGCCGTTCGAGCCCTTCATGCCCGAGGAGGTCGCGGAGGAACGTGGGCAAGACCTCACACCCATGGAAGTGCACATGATCCGCGCCACGCTCGATCTCGACTGACGGTCGGCAGGCACCAGGCACCTGCTCTGCAGCGCGGCGGTCCCGAGGCGAGTCGACGGGACCGCCGCCGCACGCTAGAACAGCCTCGTGACCCGTTGCGACCGCACGGCGGCCTCGGCCTCGGACTGCGCCATCGGTCGCCCGATGAACGTCCCTTGGATCCGGTCGCAGCCGAGCTCGAGCATCATGTCGTGCTGTGACTCCGTCTCCACACCCACGGCGACCACGTCGAGGCCGAAGTCGCGCACCAGGCCGACGACCGACGCGAGACCGCGCCGGAGCCGGTGGTCGCCATCGGCCCGCTGCACGAGTTCCGGATCGATCTTCACGCCGTCGAACGGCAGGCCGAGGATCGGCACGACCATGACGGCGTCGGCGCCGAAGCCGTCGAGCGTCACGCGCGCGCCGACGTCCTTGGCGCGCTCCAGCGTCTCACGGAGCGACTCCGGCTCCTCGCTCATCGCCGTCAAGCCGAGCTCGAGCTCGAGCTGCTGCGGCGCCAGTCGATGCCGAACGATCACGGCCTCGAGCTGGGGCAAGAAGCCCGAGCTGACCACGCGCGCCGGGCTCACGTTGAGGGCGATACGCATCGGCGTGCCGAACTCGCTCGCGAGGCTCGCCGCGAACGCCGCGCACGCGTCAAGGCTCCAGGAGGCGATCGGACCGAAGATGCCGCGCTCCTCGGCGATCGGCACGAAGCGCCTGGGCGACACCTCCCCCAGGTCGGGGCTCGTCCACCGCAGCAGCGCCTCGAACGACTCGATGCTGCCCATGCGACCATCCCACTGTGGCTGGTAGCACATGGTGATCTCGCCGCGATCGAGCGCGCCTTCCAAGTGTTCGTCGAGCGTCATGCGCTCGGTCGCGAGAGCACTCATGGCGGGCGCGAAGTGTCGAACGTCGTTCTTGCCCCCTGCCTTCGCGCGGTACATCGCCGCGTCGGCGGAACGCAGCAGCGCAGCGGCGTCGCTGCCGTCCCGCGGGAACATGCTCACGCCGATCGACACGCTCACGCTCAGCACCTTGCCGGCCGCCACGGTCGGCTGCGCGAACGTCGCGATCAGGTTCCTCGCCAAACGCTCGGCATCGGCCGGGCCCGAGATCTCGGGGAGCACGATGGCGAACTCGTCGCCGTGGAGGCGCGCGATCGTGTCTTCGTCGCGCAGCGAGGATCGCAGCCGGCGTGCGGCCTCCGCGAGCACGTCGTCGCCGGCGGCGTGCCCGTGGCTGTCGTTGATGAGCTTGAAGCCGTCGAGGTCGAGGAACAAGACGCCCACCTGACGATCTCGCCGCGTCGCCGCGGCGATGGCCTGCTGGAGTCGATCCTCGAACAGGAGCCGGTTCGGCAGCCCCGTGAGCGCGTCGTGGTGGGCCCTGTGGTGGAGGAGGGCCTCGCGCTCTCGCAGCATCTCGTCGACGTGCTTGCGGCCCGTGATGTCGTTGAAGAGCACGGCCACCTTGCGCTCGTGCGGTTCGCCGACCCGGAAGGCGTAGACGTCGAACCACCGACCCATCGAGACGGCGTGGTCCTCGATGCGCGTCGGCACACCGGTGAGCGCGACACCTCCGTAGAGGTCGAACCATCTCGGTTCGATGTCGGGTACGAGTTCGCGGATCGTGCGGCCGAGGGCGTCCTCCAGCCCCGTGTGACGCGCGAAGGCGGGGTTGATCTCGAGGTAGCGGTAGTCGATCGGCTTGTCCGCCTCGTCGAAGACCACCCCGAGGATGCAGAAGCCCTCGTCGATGGACTCGAACAACGTGCGGTATCGCTCCTCCGAAGCGGCGATCGCTCGCCGCGCCTCCACTTGATTGGAGATGTCGCTGAAGTAACAGACGACGCCGAAGCGGCCGTCGGGCAGGCGCATGCGGTCGATCCGCCAGTCGTAGTACTCGGCCGTGCCGCGATCGGCCCGCACCTCGACCAGTTCGGGATCGTGGAAGGGCTCACCCGTCTCCATCGTGTGCCTGAACTTGTCCAGCACGGCGGACGCGAGCCCCTCCGGCCAGATGATGCGCACGATCTCCTCGAAGCTCCGCCCGAGCAACTGAGGGATCCCCTTGAAGACCGGCAGGGCGGTCGGGTTCACCTCGGCGAGGCGGAAGTCGGCGTCCACGAGGTAGACGCCGAGCGGCGCCCCAGCGACGAGCGTGTGGAACTGGTCGGCTCGGTAGCTGAGCTCCTCCTCGGCGCGCTTGCGTCGGGAGATGTCGGTGAAGTGCAGCGCGACCCGTCGGCTGTCCGGCCCACCCACGCGGAAGGCGAACACGTCGAATGCCCGCCCGTCCATGGGCTCGGCCTCTCCCACGAAGCGCAGTGGAACGCCGGTCGTGGCGACCCGACCGTACGTCTCGAACCAATGCGCCTCGAGGTCGGGGACCAACTCGCGAGCCGTCCTGCCGCGCGCGCCCATGATGCCGGTGTGCTGCTCGAAAGCCGGGTTGGTCACGACGAAGCGGTAGTCGGTGGGCTCGCCGCGTTCGTCGAAGATCATGTCGATGACGCAGAAACCTTGGTCCAGCCCCTCGAACAACGAACGGTAGAGGGCCTCCGTCTCGATCAGCGTCGACATGGAGACGCTTTCGACGAAGCACCGTCACTCACTCGCCTCACGTCGCTCCTTCGGAGCGCTGGCTGGAGTCCCCTCCCGACCATGTCCGGGTACGCCTCACGCACGACGATCACGCCCTCCTTCACCACGTCCTGCATCGCCCCGTACCGGCGAATGGAGGCGCGCTACCCGATTACAGTAGTCGTTCGAAGCGGCCCGCGTGGTGAGGACATGGTGACCCGAGAGGACGGCACGGCGTGTCGCCGACGGGTCATGAGGCCAGATCGTGCTCGACGCGTCCCGACCAGGGGTAGCCGGCGCGGCAGCCGGGGTCACCGGCGCCGTCGAGTCCCACCTCGTCGCCGTAGTAGAGCGCGGCGACGCCCGGATAGGCGAACTGG
>SKWV01000342.1 GCA_007128755.1 Trueperaceae bacterium | reverse complement strand
GCCATCCCGGGCGGCGCCGCGCATGGGCGGCGGCGTGAGCGGCGGCGTGGCCAGGCCGTGCTCCCGGTAGTGCGCGAGCAGCCGCCTGGTCGGCTCGTTCAGGTCGAGCGCCTCGGCCTCGTCCGGCGTGCACCAGGCGTACGCCTGCGCCTCGTCGTTGAGCGTGACGTCCTCGCCGTGCGAGCGCGCGACCACGTTGATCAGGACGAAGTGCGCCGGCCGGTGGAACTCCGGGTGCAGGACCGCCTCCTGGACCGGGCCCCAGCGCACCTCCTCGAGCGTCAGGCCCGTCTCCTCGAGCACCTCGCGATGCACCGCCTCGAGCAGCGACTCGCCCCAATCGACCTTGCCTCCGGGCACGCCCCAGCGGTCGCCCCACTTGTGGGTGCGGATCAGGAGCAGGCGGCCGAGCGGCGAGACGATCAGCGCGCCGACGGTGGGCAGGGGATAGCGCCGACCCGGCTGCGGGGCCGCGCCGTCGGGCGCTCTGGTGGCGGGGGCGGGGGAGCGGCTCATGCTTCGCGACAGTACCGGGCGAAGCGGGCGATGCGCAGTGCCTGCACGACCACCACGAAGAGGGCCTGCGCCAGCACGATCCAGACGTAGGCGAACGGCGCCCCCACCGCGAGGCAGACGCCGAGCGCGAGCATCTGCGTCGACAGGCCGAGGTTCACGAGCGTGGCGGTCGAGAAGAGGTCGGACCAGGCGAGGCGGTGCTCGAGGTCGGGCTCGACCCGCTCGGCGCAGCGGCGCCGGGCGCGGGCGAAGAGCGCGTCGTCGGTCCGCGCCACCAGCGCGTCCTGGGGGGCGAGCACGACGTCGTACGCCCGCTTCACCAGGGCGTAGAGCGCCTGCGGGGCGCCGATGGGGTCGTCGTCGCCGCCGCTCCCGCCGAGGCCGCGAAGCTCCTTGTAGCGGCGCTCGAGGTTGTAGTCGAGCGACAGCACCAGCATGAGCACGACGAACGCCAGCGCCGCCAGCGGCCACGCCCACGGCCCCGGCGCATGCACGGCCAAGGCCGCGAACAGCAGCGCGTTCACGACCATGTCGAGCACGCTGTCGAGGTAGCGGCCCATGCGCGTGACGCGTCCGGTGGCGCGCGCCAGGCCGCCATCGACGTTGTCGAGGAGCGTGCGGAGCTGGAGCAGCGCGGCCGCACCCAGCCATGCCCCCGGCCCACCGAGCACGATCAGGAACGCGGCCGCCACGCCGACCGCGCCGTGCGTCAGCACGATCGCCTGAGGATCGACGCGCAGCGGCGCCAGCACGCGGATCATCAGGCTCGCGATCGGCTGCACGACGCGCATCAGCACCTCGGCGCGGGGCCGCGACTTGCGCGCGGCGGCGACGTCGAGTTCGGTACCGAAGGTAGGAGTGGTCCTCACGATGGTCTCAGGCTAGCAGAGCGTCGCCCGATGATTGGGGGCTCGGCTCGCCTTCGTCGCCCGCCGTCTCTGGGCTAGACTCGCGTCATGACGCCTGTCCTGCTCTGGATCGTGCTCGTCGGCGCGCTCCTCGCCCTGTGGCGCGGCCCGCTCTGGCGCGGGCGCGACCTGCCGGGCGTCACGCGCGAGGCCCCCCTGGCGCTGGGGCACCGCGGCGTCCGCGGCCCGCTCGCCGAGAACTCGATGGCGGCCTTCCGGCGTGCGCTGGACGCCGGGCTCGACGGCATCGAGACCGACGTCCAGCGCACGCGCGACGGCGCCCTGGTGCTGGTGCACGACGACGAGGTCGAGGGCGTCCGGGTCATCGCCGCGACCGAGCGCGAGCTCGCCGCCGTGCTGCCGACGCTGGCGCGCCTCGACGAGCTGATCGCGCTCATGCGCGACACCCCCGGCACGCTGCTCAACGTGGAGCTCAAGACCGCCCGCGGCCGCGCCCACGCGCTGCCGGGCGCGGTGGCGGCGGCGCTGCGCGGCAGCGCCATCGAGGACCGCGTGCTCGTCTCCTCCTTCGACCCGCTCGCCCTGGCGCGCTTCCGCATCGCCGCGCCGCACATCCGCACCGCCTACCTCTGGATGGACCGACCGCGCGTGCCTTGGTTCCTGCGCACGCCGTGGCCCGCGCCCTGGCTGCACGTCGACGCGCTGCACCCGGAGCACGCCGTGGTCGACGCCGCCATGGTCGCGCGCGCGAAGGCCCGGCGGCTGGGGCTCAACGCCTGGACGGTCAACGACGCCGACGAGATCCGGCGCTTGGAGGCGCTCGGCGTCGACGGCATCATCGGCGACGACCCCGAGCTGCTGCGGCAGACCATCCAGGGAGGCTCAGCGTGATCACGCCCAAGTTCAAGGTCATCTCATCCAACTCGATCGAGCGGTTCGAGGAGCGCCTGGAGGAGTTCATCGACCAGATGGACCGCGACGAGGTCATCGTCGACGTCGCGTTCCAGACCTGCGCGCTCGAGCACTCCGTGGAGTTCTCGGCGCTGGTGCGCTACGAGAAGACGCCGGGCTAGCGACACCGTCCGCCGCACCCCGCGCAGCCGGTCCCCCCGCTCGGGGTAGACTGCGCGACGATGTCCACGACCCTCGTCCTGGCAGTCGACGACGAACCCGCCCTGCTCAAGGTGACGGAGATGAGCCTGCTCTCGGCGGGCTACTCCGTGCTGACCTTCGACGACGCGCGCGACGCGCTCGAAGAGATGCACGAGGGCCTGCGGCCGGACGTCATCGTCTCCGACATCCACATGCCGGCCATGGACGGCTACCAGTTCTACGCTCGCGTCCGCGACATCGGCGAGCTGCGCGGCGTCCCCTTCCTGTTCCTCACGGCGCTCGAGGACCGCGCCAGCATGCGCAAGGGCATGGCCCTCGGCGCCGACGACTACCTCACCAAGCCCTTCGACCGCGCCGAGCTGATCGACGCGGTCGAGGTCCGGCTGCGGCGCATCGCGGAGCTCCGTCGCCCGCTCGAGGGGATCGTCACGGCGCGCGCGTTCGGCCACCCGGTGGTCCAGAAGGACGGGGAGCGGCTCGACTGGGACTCGCTCAAGGCGCTCGAGCTGCTCTTCTACCTGCTCGAGCACCGCAGCGGCGTGACCACCTTCGAGGTCGCCGAGGCGCTATGGCCGGGCAAGACCGAGTCGAAGGCGTCGTCGTCGTTCCACACCACCCTCTATCGCCTGCGCAAGGTGATGGGCGGGGAACTGGTCGAGTCCGCGAACCGGCGCTACTACCTGCACCGCAAGTTCACGATCGAGTACGACACCGATCTCTACCGCCAGCGCGCGCAGCGTGCCCGCGAGACGCGGGTGCTGAACGACTACCGCTCCGCGATGGCGCTCTACCAGGGCCACTTCCTCACCGGGTTCGAGTCCGAGTGGATCGAGGCGTACCGCGACAACCTCCAGGCCGAGCACCTGACGCTGCTCCAGGGCGCTGCCGAGGCCGCCCTGTCCGATGACGACATCGTGACCGCCACGAACGTCTACCAGACCATGACCGAGCACGAACCCTACTCCGAGATCGCCTGGGAGGGGTTGGCCGGTTCATGGGAGCGCCGCGGCGAACGCGCTCGGGCCGCCGAGGCACGAGCCCGCTTCGCCCGACTCATGGACGACGGCTGAATCGCTACGCCGCACGACATCGTTCCGTCTACGGACGGCACCGGAGGACCGACACATGTACAACATCGACCTGAGTGGCAAGACGGGCCTCGTCATGGGGGTGGCCAACGCGCGCTCCCTCGCCTGGGCCATCGCCCAGCCGTTGGCCCAGGCGGGCACGCGGCTCGCCTACAGCTACCAAGGTGAGCGCCTCCTCCCCGCGCTCGAGGAGCTGACCGCCGGTCAGGACGCGGCGCTGCTCGAGTGCGACGTGACGGACGACGACGCGCTCGACGCGCTGTTCGCGACGCTGGCGCGCGACTACGGCAAGCTCGACTTCGTGGTGCACGCCCTCGCCTTCGCGCCGCGCGTCACGTTCGAGCGCCCGTTCATCGAGGTCAGTCGCGAGGATTGGCGGGTCGCGATGGACGTCTCGGCGTACTCGCTGGTCGCCGTCGCGCGGCGCGCGGCGGTGCTCATGCCGGACGGCGGCAGCATCCTCACGCTCTCCTACCTCGCGGGTGAGCGGGTCGTGCCGAACTACAACATGATGGGCGTCGCCAAGGCCGCGCTCGAGTCGTCGGTGCGCTACCTCGCGTACAACCTAGGCCCCTCCAACATCCGAGTGAACGCGCTCTCGGCCGGCCCCGTGCGCACCGTGGCGGCGCGGTCGATCGCCAAGTTCGGCGACATGTTCACCGAAGCCGGGCGCTCCTCCATGATGAAGCGCAACATCGAGGGTTCCGAGGTCGGCGGCATGGGCATGGCGCTGCTCTGCGAGCAGCTCGGCAGCGGCGTCACCGGCGCGACCCTCTACGTCGACGCCGGCTTCCACGCCATCGGCATGTTCGTGCCGGAAGGGTACGACCTCTAGGCGGGCGGTCGCGCTTGCCTCCCGTGATGGTCTCCGACGACCCCACCCTGGACGACGTCGCACGCTCGGCGCTCGCGGCCTACGGTCTGACCTCCGCCCGCCTCGAGCGACTGGGCGGCCTCGACACGATCAACTACGAGGTCGATGCCGGCGCGGGCGAGCGGTTCGTGCTCCGGCTGTACGATCCGCAGCGGCACGACGTCGCGGCGATCGCCTCGGAGCACCGCTGGGTCGCGCATCTCGCCGCCGAGACCGACCTCGACCTGCCACGCCCCGTGACCAACCGCCACGGCGAGAGCGTGACCCGCCCCCAGGCCCCGAGCGAGCGCGCGCTCGCCTGCACGCTCATGGAGTGGATCGAGGGCGAGGCGCCCTCGGGCGCCCTCGCCGACCGGCACCTCGAGCAAGCCGGGCGGGTGATGGCGCGCATGCACGCCTCGCGCTTCGACCCGCCCCCCGGGTTCGTGCGGCCCGTTCACGACGCGGCCCACGTGAGGCGACGCCTCGCGACGCTCCTCGCGGCCTGCGGTGACGACCTGACCCCCATGCAGGTGCAGGCGCTCGCGACCGGCACCCGCATGCTCGAGGCCATGCTCCGGGAGCTGCCGCGCACCCCCGCGGGATACGGGATGATCCACGGCGACTTCCACGCCGGCAACTACCTCGTGCACGACGACCGGCTCTGCGTCATCGACTTCGGCCGCTGCGCCTTCGGCTTCCACGCGCTCGACATCGCCATCGCCCTGGAGGTCGAGGCCTCGCAGCGCGCGGCGTTCCTCGCCGGGTACGCCTCGGTGAGGCCGCTCCCGCAGGAGTTCCTCGAGCACGAGCGGGCGTTCACGGCCATGGCCCACCTCGACAACCTCGCCTTCTTGGCCAAGCGGCCCGACGAGCGCCCCTTCCTGCTCGAGACCCTGCCGCGGGTGACCGAGGCCTTCGGTCGCTGGGTCGACGACACGACG
>SKWV01000089.1 GCA_007128755.1 Trueperaceae bacterium | reverse complement strand
TGGCGGCGGTTGTCGGACGAGGAGTACGAGGGCCTCTTCAGCTACCGCATCGCGGGGCTCGAGGTCGAGAAGCGCCTCGTCGTCTCGAACGTGTCCCACACGATGCAGGTCTCGCTGCAGGTGCGTGACGTGGGCGCCGCCGATGCGGCGGAGCCCGAGATCGTCCAGTACGCCTTCCCCGGCATCGGGCGGCAGCAGCAGCCGACGATCAAGATCGGCCAGAGCGGTTCCTTCGTCCTGAACCCGATGGTGCAGCCGTTCGACGCGCCGCGCTACGTCTCGCTGCAGTCGGCGGCGAACAACACCGGCAACGCGATCATCCTGCGGCCCGGCCCCGGGACCGACCCCCTGCAGGCGATCTCGCTCGGCGATCGCCGCGTGGCGCTGCAGACGGCGTTCGACGGCGACGTCACGATCAACGTCCAGACCTACCTCGGCAAGAACGAGCTGGTGCGCTTCTACCAGGAGGGGTACGCCGACCTTCCGGGACTGTTCACGCCCAACATCCTCGGCCGGATGTCGCTCTGGATCCTGATCGCGCTCGAGTTCATCCACTCCTTCGTCCCCTCGTGGGGGCTCTCCATCATCATCCTCACGCTCGGCTTCCGGGTGCTCGTGTGGCCGCTCATCACCACCCAGACGCGGTCGATGTTCGGGATGCAGAAGCTGCAGCCCGAGATGAAGAAGCTGCAGACGAAGTACAAGGACGACCGCGAGAAGCTCAGCCAGGAGATGATGAAGCTCTACAAGGACGCCGGCGTGAACCCGGCCGGGGGCTGCCTGCCGATCCTGCTGCAGATGCCGCTGTTCATCATCCTGTGGCGGGTGTTCGTGAACTTCGAGTTCGCCGAGGGCTTCCTCTGGATCCCCGACCTGGGGTCGGCCGACCCGTTCTACATCCTGCCCGCCCTGTACGTGGCCGTGATGCTCGCGCAATCGTGGTACTCGGCGCGTGGCAACCCCACGATGCTCCGCCAGGCGATGATCATCAACCTCGTGTTCGTGTTCATCATCGTCAACTTCCCTGCCGGGGTCCTGGTGTATTTCGTGGTATCCATGCTGGTGCAAGTCTTCCAATACTGGCTGCTGAGCCGAGGGAATCCTCCTCCGGCGCCGGCGCAGGCCAAGGGCTGACGAGGAGCGACGATGGCCGAACGTGACCTGGACCAGTACCTCGAAGGACTGGGCATCGACGTGCACGAGGAGGAGAAGCCGAAGGGCGACGACCTGCTCGAGCCGCCGCCGGCCGACGACGCCAGCTACGACGAGCCCGACGACGACGTCGCAGCCGCCGACGACGACGACGAGCGCGACGACGGCGAGCCCGAGGTGTGGGACCGCACGTCCACCGCCGAGCAGCCCGACGACGAGGTCTTCGACATGGAGGCCGCGCTCGCGACCGGCGGCGTCTACGGGATCATCCCCGACGACCTGCCGCCCGCCGAGCGCACCGAGTCGTTCCTCGTGAACGTCCTCCTCAACCTCGACCCCACCTACGCGGTCGACGTCACCCACGGCGACGACGAGATCCACGCCGAGATCTACGGCGGCGACTCGGGGCGCATCATCGGCAAGGGCGGCCGCACGCTCGCCGCCCTCGAGTTCCTCACGAACGCCGTGGTCAACCGCATCGAGGGCGAGAGCATCCGCGTGGTGATCGACGTCGGCGGCTACAAGCGCCGGCGCGACGACCGGCTCCGGCAGACGGCCCACAAGGCCGCCGCGCGCGTCCGCAAGAGCGGGTACGCCGTCGAGCTCGAGCCCATGAGCGCCGCCGAGCGACGCGTGGTCCACATGGCCGTCGCCGACGAGAGCGACATCATGAGCGAATCGACCGGCGACGGTCGCGCGCGCCGCGTCGTGATCAAGCCCGTCGAGTAGTCGGGCGGCCGACACGCCACCGTCGATCGGGAGCGCCCGCCGCCGCGCGGCGGAGCGCCTGCGCGCCGCCGGCATCGACTCGGCCGACGCCGAGGCCGCCTGGCTGCTCGAGGGCGTGACGGGTCTGTCGCGCTCGGAGCAGGTGCTCCAGCGCGCACGGCCGCTGAGCGCGCTCGAGGCGGGCCGTCTCGAGGATGCGCTGCGCCGGCGCGAGGCGCGCGAGCCGCTCCAGGCGGTGCTGGGTGAGACGACCTTCTACGGGCTCCGGCTGACGATGCGGCCGGGCGTGCTCATCCCGCGCCCGGAGACCGAGCGGCTGGTCGAACTGGTGCTGCAAGGCGCCCCACCGCCGGGCGGCCGCCCCTGGAGGGTGCTCGACGTCGGGACGGGGAGCGGCGCGATCGCGCTGGCGCTCGCCGCCCTTCGCCCCGACGCCCACGTGGTCGCCGCCGACGTCGCGCCCGAAGCCGTCGCCTTGGCCCGCGACAACGCGGCGAGTCTGGGCCTCGCCATCGACGTGGTCGAGAGCGACCTGCTGGCGCATCCGTCGGTCCGAGCGGCCGCCGCGGCGGCCGACGTGGTCGTCGCCAACCTGCCCTACCTCCCCGATGCCGACCGCGCCGCCGTCCCGAGCGAGGTGCGCTGGGACCCGGAGCGCGCGCTCTACGCCGGGCGCGAGGGGCTCGACGTGGCCCGCCGCCTGCTGCGCGCGGCGCACGGGGTGCTCGCCGTGGGGACGGTGGTGTGGCTCGAGCTCGACGAGCGCAACGCCCTGGTGCTGCGCCGCGAAGCGCTGGCGGCGGGATGGGCCGAGGGGAGGCTGGAGCGCGACCTCAGCGGTCGGGAGCGCTTCCTTCGGCTGCGCCTCCGGGGCGCGGTCCCTGCATGGCGGCGATCAGCAGCAGCCCCGCGCCGATCACGACGGAGGCGTCGGCCACGTTGAACACCGGGAAGTCGAACGCACCGACCTGGAAGTGGATGAAGTCGATCACGTAGCCGAGCCGCAGGCGGTCGATGGCATTGCCGATCGCGCCGCCCAAGACCAGGGCGAGCCCGATGCGGGTCACGGCGTCGAGCCGCGCCGCCTGCCGGACCAGGTAGACGACGATCGCGGCGGACACGACGAGGTTCAGCAGCCCCAGGAGCACCGTGCCGTCGATCAGCACCGGGCCCACGATCACGTTGAAGTCGCGCAGGAAGCCGAAGGCGGCGCCGGGGTTGCGCGTGTGCGTCAGGTGGAAGCCGAGACCGAGCGACGCCTCGCGGACACCGAGGGGGATGGTGGCGACGACCCACGCCTTCGTCCACTGGTCGACCGCGACGAGCGCCGTCGCGATCGCGAGTGGTGTGAGGATCCTCGCACGCATCCGGAGAGTCTATCGCACCTGGCGCGCGCCGCGACCCGCGGTAGGATGAGCAAAAGGACGGATCTTCTCGGCCTCGGTGGCGCCCCGTGTAGCGACGACCGCCGATGCGCTGCGATGAGAGGCGATGGCCATGCCAGCGACGCTCCCACAGGTGAAGACACGCATCGAACGAGCACGCAAGGACGGCGCGAAGCAACTCGCGCCGTTCTCCGAGGCGCTCTTCGCGAAGGTCGACGAGGCCTTCATCGACCACTTCGATGCCGACGCCCTCTACGCTCTGGCCAAGGACGGCCTGGCCTTCCTCGATGCCCTCGGCCACGACCCCTACCGGGTCGAGGTCTTCAACCCGAGCGACGACGTGGCCGGCTGGGACGCGCCCTTCACGGTCGTGCGGCTCGCGCTCCACGACCGCCCGTTCATCGTCGACTCGGTCCGCGCCGAGCTCCGCCGTCAGGGCTTCGAGCTCGCGCACCTGCTGCACCCGATCTACGCCGTGACCCGCGACGCGGCCGGGCGCATCGTGTCGTTGGCGAACCGCCACGGCGGCGGTGGCACCCGCGAGGCGTTCGAGATGTTCTTCGTCGATCGCGAGGAGGACCCGGCGCGCCTCGAGGGACTGCGGCACGCGCTCGAGAACGTCCTCGGCGACGTCATCCTGGCGACCGACGACTACCCGCTCATGCAGGCCAAGGCCGCCGAGGCGGCCGCCTACCTGCGCGACGTGCGCCAGCGCAGCGCCCAGGGCCACCACCGCAACCGGGGCGAGGAGCTCGAGGAGTACGCGGCGTTCCTGGAGTGGCTCAAGGACGGCAACTTCGTCTTCCTGGGCTACCGCGAGTACGACATCGTCGACCGCGACGGCGAGCAGTACTTCCAGGTCAGGCCGGAGAGCGGCCTCGGCGTCCTGCGCAAGGTCGAGGAGAGCTCCTACGCCGAGCCGGTGCGCGTCTCGGAGCTGCCGACCGGACTGCGTGAGCGCATGCTCGGCGGCCGCGTGGTGGTCGTGACCAAGACCAACGCCGAGGCGACCGTCCACCGCGCCGCCCGCATGGACTACGTCGGCATCAAGAAGCTCGGCGAAGGGTGGCAGGTGAAGGGCGAGCAGCGCTTCGTCGGCCTGCTCACGAGCAAGGCGTACTCCACCGCCACGGATCAGATCCCCGTGCTGCGGCGCAAGCTCCGCCGGGTGCTCGAGCTCGATGGCGCCCTCACCGACTCGCACGACTACAAGCAGATCGTCGAGATCTTCAACTCGCTCCCGCGGCCCGACCTCTTCTGGGCCAGCAGCAAGCAGCTCCTCGACGAGATCCGCACCATCATGGGCCTCGAGCAGGAGCGCGGCGTGCGGGTGACCGTGCGGCCCGACCCGCTCGCGCGGGGGCTCGCCGTGATGGTCGTGCTCCCCCGCGACCGCTTCAACGCCACCGTCAGACGTCGCATCCAGGCCCGCCTGAGCGCGACGCTGCAGGCGTCGCACGTCGATTACCAGCTGGCCATGGGCGAGGACGAGGAGCAGGTGCGCCTGCACTTCTTCTTCACCACGACGGTGGAGGCCGCGACCGTCGACGTCCCCTCGCTCGAGGCCTTGGTCGCCGAGCTCAGCCGCGCCTGGGAGGACCACCTGCGCGAGCGCCTCGTGCAGGCGCACGGCCAGCGTCAGGGGCGCCGCCTCGCCGACAGGTACGTGCGCGCGTTCGAGGACCGCTACACCGCCGACACCTCTGCCGTGCGCGCGCTGCACGACATCGAGCAGCTCGAGGCGCTCGACGACGACACCATCCGCGTCGACCTCGTCAACCCGATCGACGACCGCCGCGGCGAGGACGTCACGCTCCTGCGCATCTACCACCCGGGCCGCGGCATGATCCTCTCCGAAGTGCTCCCGCTGATCGAGAACGTCGGCTTCCGCGTGCTCGAGCAGGTCTCGTACGTGGTGCGCCCGCAGGGCGCCGAGCGCGGCATCGAGGTCTTCAAGGTCCAGGATCAGGCCGGAGGCGCCATCGACCTCGGGAGCGCCGGTCCGCGCCTCATCGAGGCCACCTCCAGGCTGCTGCGCGGCGAGGCCGAGCACGACCGCCTCAACCGGCTGGTGCTCTACGCGGGTCTCTCGATCCGCGAGGTGGCGCTCCTGCGCGCCTACC
>SKWV01000083.1 GCA_007128755.1 Trueperaceae bacterium | reverse complement strand
GTCGTGTCGCCTCGCCGGCCCGAAGGCGGCGCTACGGGGCCCGCGTCAGAGGTCGAGCCGCGCCTTGTGGGCGTTGTCCTCGATGAACTCGCGGCGCGGCGGCACCTCGGTGCCCATGAGCATCTCGAAGGTCTCGCTGGCCTCGAGCATGTCGTCGATCGTGACGCGCAGCAGCACCCGGCTCTCGGGATCCATCGTCGTGGTCCAGAGCTGCTCGGGGTTCATCTCTCCGAGTCCCTTGAAGCGCTGGATCTCGACGTTCTTGCCGCGGTTCTCCTTGAGCACCTTCTGCAGCGCGGCCTCGTCGAAGAGGTACTGCATCTCCTTCTGGCGGCCGATCTTGACGCCGTAGAGCGGCGGCTGCGCGATGTAGAGGTAGCCGGCATCGATCAGCGGCCGCATGTAGCGGTAGAAGAACGTGAGCAGCAGCGTCCGGATGTGCGAGCCGTCGACGTCGGCGTCGGTCATGATGATGATCCGGTGGTAGCGCACGTCGGCGAGGTCGAAGTGGGCGTCGTCGCCGGTGCCCTCGACGCCGGCTCCGATGGCGGCGATCATCGCTCGGATCTCGGCGTTCTTGAGGATCTTGCCGAGGTTGGCCTTCTCGACGTTGAGGATCTTGCCACGGAGCGGCAGGATGGCCTGGAAGCGGCGCTCGCGGCCCTGCTTGGCCGAGCCGCCGGCCGAGTCACCCTCGACGATGTAGATCTCGGACACGGCGGGATCCTGCGACTGGCAGTCGGCGAGCTTGCCCGGGAGCTCGTCGTTCTCGAGCGGGTTGGCACGCCGCACGAGGTCGCGCGCCTTGCGCGCCGCCTCACGCGCCCGCGCCGCGCTGGCCGCCTTCTCGATGATGGTCTTGCCGGTCTTGGGGTTCTCTTCGAGGACCTCGGTGAGCCGCTCGTAGACGACGGACTGCACCGCGCTCTGCGCCTCGGGGTTGAGGAGCTTGACCTTGGCCTGCGACTCGAACTGCGGATCGCCGAGCTTGACGGAGATGACGCAGGCGATGCCCTCGAGGTAGTCGTCGCCCGTGGGTGTGGCCTCCCCCTTCTTGAGGAGGTTCTTGTTCCGCGCGTAGGTGTTGAGCACGCGCGTGTAGGCGGTCTTGAAGCCGGTGAGGTGCGTGCCGCCGTCGCGGTTGGTGATCATGTTGGCGTAGCTGAGGATCGTCTGTCCGTAGCCGTGCGTGTGGAGCAAGCCGACCTCGACCTCGATCGTCTCGGGCTTGCCGTCCTGGTCGATGGTGACGGAGTCGCCGATGCGGATGGCCTCGGGGTAGAGGCGCTTCTCGTCGCGCACGAGGCTCTCGGCGAACGCCGCGACCCCGCCGGTCTCGTGGAACACGTCGCGCCGCACCTCGGCGTGACGCCGGTCCTCGAGGATGATCCTGACGCCGCCGGTCAGGTAGGCGAGCTCACGGAGCCGCCGCTTCATGCGGGCGTGATCCCAGCCGTCGGGGACTTCCTTGAAGATGGCCGGATCGGGCTTGAAGCTCACGCGTGAGCCGCTCTTGCCCGCGGGCGCCGAACCGACCACGCGCACGGGCTCGACGACGTCGCCGCGCTCGAAGCGGATGCGGTGCATGACCCCCTCCTGCCAGACCTCGGCCTCGAGGAAGGTCGACAGGGCGTTCACGACCGAGGAGCCGACGCCGTGCAGGCCGCCCGAGACCTTGTAGGACTCGGAGTCGAACTTGCCGCCGGCGTGGAGCTGCGTGAAGATGATCTCGATCGCGGGCTTGCCCTCGCTCGCCATCATGCCCACGGGGATGCCGCGGCCGTTGTCGGCGACGGAGGCCGAACCGTCGGCCTCGAGCACGACCTCGATCTCGTCGGCGTAGCCGGCGAGCGCCTCGTCGACCGCGTTGTCGATGATCTCGGTGAGGAGCTGGTGGTAGCCGTCGACACCCGTGCCGCCTTGCACGTACATCGCGGGGCGCATGCGCACCCCTTCGAGCCCCTTGAGTACCTTGATGCTGTCAGCCGTGTAGGCGGTCGTCACGAACGTGCCTCCGTATCAGGTT
Organism: Trueperaceae bacterium; assembly: GCA_007128755.1. Taxonomy (GTDB): domain Bacteria; phylum Deinococcota; class Deinococci; order Deinococcales; family Trueperaceae; genus SKWV01. The sequence goes on along the minus strand of SKWV01000083.1, from coordinate 3,375 downwards.
CCGCTCGCGCGCGCGACGCGGTCGTCGTTCGGCCGCCGGTGACATGAGAGGCCCGCTGCACGGGCGCCTGGTCGCGGACGGGGCTCCGCACGACGAAGAAGAAAGGGACGGGAACCGGCTCAGGGGCCGTTCCACTCGCTGCATGATACCCCGCGGCGCCCTCCCCGGTCAAACGAAAGATACCGTGTAGGACGCGGCTCGTGCCGCCTTCGCGGGAGTGTTCGGCGGACGCGCGGCGCCCACGACGAGGCGGCTCGAGCATCGTCACCGTGCGCGGTCCCCGATCACACTGAGCCGTTCGCGGTAGCATCCTGAGTCCCTCCACAACCGGAACGGACCAGGAGCCGCGGTTCCACCACGGCTCGGTCGCCAGGAGACCACCATGCATCGCGTCGGTCGTCGCATCCGTCATCTCGTTCTCCTCGCCGTCATGGCGTCCCTGGTCGTCGGCTGCGGCGGCACGCCCGCCGCCCCTCCCGTCGCACCGGTCCTCGAGCTCCAGGTCGAGGACGTCAAGATCTTCCGCTTCACGTGGACCGAGGCGGTGGCCGAGGCCGGCTACCGACTGCTCGAGGACCGCGACGGGGAGTCCGGGTTCGTCCAGATCGCGACGCTGCCCCGCGACGCGACGAGCCTCGCGCTCGAGGTGTTCCTCCCGTCGCGCGTGAACGCCCGCTACCGCCTGCAGGCCTGCAACGCCGCCGGGTGCAGCGACTCTCCCGTCGTCGCCGTCTCGGGCTCGCTGGTCGAGGCCATCGGCTTCGTGAAGGCGTCGAACACCGACGCCGGCGATCGCTTCGGCGCGTCCCTCGCCCTCTCGGCCGACGGGACCACCCTCGCCGTCGGCGCGCCGAGCGAAGGCAGCAGCGCGCCCGGGATCGACGGCGACCAGGACGACGACGCCCTGCAGTCGGCGGGCGCGGTCTACGTCTTCGTCCGCACCGCGGCGGGCGCCTGGTCGCAGCAGGCCTACGTGAAGCCTCTGCACCCCTGGACCCTCGGCCGGTTCGGTCACGCCGTCGCGCTCTCCGCGGACGGCGGCACGCTCGCCGTCGGGTCGAACAGGGAGAGCTCGCCCGCCGTCGGCATCGACGGCGACGTCGCCGGAGCCATCGTGACGAACTCCGGCGCCGCGCACGTCTTCCGCCGCACGGGCGCGGTCTGGTCTCAGGAGGTCTACCTCAAGGCCAGCAACGCGGGGGCGGGGGCGCAGTTCGGCTCCTCCGTCGCGCTCTCTTCCGACGGGGACACGCTCGCGATCGGCGCGATCCGTGAGCGGAGCGCCGCCATCGGCGTCGACGCCGACCAGAGCGACACCTCGATCGACTTCGCCGGGGCCGTCTACGTGTTCGCCCGCGCGGGCTCCGCGTGGTCGCAGCAGGCGTACGTCAAGGCGAGCAACACGGGTGCGGGCGACCGGTTCGGCAGCTCCGTCGCGCTCTCGGGCGCCGGTGACGTGCTCGCGGTCGGCGCACCGGAGGAGGCCAGCAGCGCCACCGGGATCGACGGCGACCAGAGCGACGACTCCGTCCCGGCCGCCGGCGCCGTCTACGTCTTCGCCCGCACGGACGGCGCCTGGTCGCAGGAGGCCTACGTCAAGGCGACCGAGATCAACGAGGAGGGCCTCTTCGGTGCGACGGTCGCGCTGTCGGCCGACGGCGCGACGCTCGCCGTCGGCGCCTCGGGGGAGAGCAGCGCCGCCACCGGCGTCGACGGCGACCAGACGGACGCGTCGGCGCGCTACGCCGGCGCCGTGTACGTCCTGTCGCGCGACGCCGACGGCCTCACGCACCAGGCGTACCTCAAGGCCTTCAACACCGAGGCCGGCGCCGAGTTCGGCGCGCAGTTCGGCTACGCCGTGGCCCTCTCGGCCGACGGCGCGCGCCTCGCCGTCGGCGCGCCGTTCGAGAACGGCGGCGCCAGCGGGATCGACGCCGACGAGACCGACACGACCGCCGCCTCGGCGGGCGCCGCCTACGTGTTCGATCGCTCCGCCGGCGGCACGTGGTCGCGGGGCGGGTACGTCAAAGCCTCCAACACCAGCTCGAATCGTTTCTACGGCTTCGCGGTCGCCCTCGCGGCCGATGGCGCCACGCTCGCGGTGGGTGCTCCCCTCGACGCCAGCGGCGCCGTCGGGGTCGGGGGCGACCAGGCCGACGATTCGGCTCCTGCGTCCGGCGGCGTCTACCTGTACTGACGGGCGCCGCGCCCGGCGCGGCGCGTCAGCCCCGGACCTGCCCGTCGCCGTCGATCACGTACTTGTGCGTGACGATCTCGGCCAAGCCCATCGGCCCGCGCGCGTGCAACTTCTGCGTGCTGATGCCGATCTCGGCCCCGAAGCCGAACTCGAAGCCGTCGGTGAAGCGCGTCGAGGCGTTCACGAACACCACGGCCGCGTCGACCTCGTCCTGGAAGCGGCTCGCGACCTCGCGCGAGCGCGTGACGATCGCCTCGGAGTGGCGACTGCCGAAGCGCTCGACGTGCGCCAGGGCGGTGTCCACGTCGTCGACGACGCGCACCGCGAGCTCGAGGTCCAAGTACTCGGTCTCCCAGTCCTCGTCGGTGGCAGGCGCCACGGCGAGCTCCGCGCCGGCGATCGCGATCGTGCGCTCGCAGCCGTGCAACCGCACGCCGGCCGAGGCGAGGTCGGCGAGCAAGCCCGGCAGCAGCGCCGGCGCCACCGCGGCGTGCACGAGCAGGGTCTCCATCGCGTTGCACACGCCCGGGCGCTGGACCTTGGCGTTCATGGCGATCGCGTGGGCGAGGCCGAGGTCGCCGTCCTCATGGACGTACACGTGGCAGTTCCCGACGCCGGTCTCGATCACCGGTACCTGCGCCGTGCGGACGACGTGGTCGATCAGGCCGGCGCCGCCGCGCGGGATCACCAGGTCCACGCGCCCGCGCGCGCGCAGGAGGCGGGTGACCTGCTCGCGATCCGGGTCGTCGACCAGCACGATGGCGTCCTCCGGGACCCCGACCGAGGCGAGGGCGCGGCGCATGCTCGCGACGAGCGCGCGGTTGCTCGCGAGCGCGTTGGACGAGCCGCGCAGCACGGCGGACGAGCCCGCGCGGAGGGCGAGCACCGCGGCGTCGACGGTGACGTTGGGCCGCGACTCGTAGACCATCGCGATCACGCCGAACGGGACGGTCAGCTTGCGGACGCGCAGAGCGTTGGGCAACGTCCACCCGTCGAGGACGCGGTGGAGCGGGTCGGGGAGCGTCGCCACCTGCCGCACCGCGGCCGCGATCCCCTCGAGCCGAGGCCCGTCGAGCGTCAGACGATCGACCAGCGAGGCCGCCGTGCCGGCCGCGCGCTCGCGCTCCACGTCGCCGGCGTTGGCGTCGATGATGGCGTCGGCGTCGTCGAGCAACGCC
>SKWV01000436.1 GCA_007128755.1 Trueperaceae bacterium | reverse complement strand
CCGACGGCCATGCTCACCACCGTCACGACCACCGGGCTCACGGTCGCCGTGCGGTTCACGGAGCGGCCGAGCACGCTCGCCGCCGCGTTGGCGAGCAGCCCGACGACGGCGATGCCGAGGCCGACGAGCTGGTCGCGCGGCAGCGCCGCCGGGGAGAAGTAGACGATGGCGCCCACGAGGTAGACGCCGATCCCGAGGGACTGACGGAGCACCATCCGTTCGCCGAGCGCCGCGGCGGCGCCCACGGCGACGAGGACGGGGCTGAACGACAGCACCAGGCTCGCCGTCGCCGCCGGCAGGTACGCCAGCGCGAGGAACTGGGCTCCCTGCGTGAGCGCGTACCACACGAGACCCAGGACGACCAGGGCGCGCCAGGTGCGCGCCGGGAGCGCGCGGAGGGCGGCGAGCGGCTCGCCGCGCAGCACGAACGGCAGCAGCACCAACGTCGCCAGGCCGTAGCGGAGCCCGGCGAACGTGAGGGCGGGGATGTCCTCGAGCCCGATCTTGATCAGGACCCATGACGTCGCCCATAGGAAGGTGACGAAGAGCGCTTGCAGGACGGCGATCGCGTGGGTTCGGGGCATGGTCGGCCTCCGCGGTGGGTTGCGCACGACGTCGCGCGCGCACCTACTCCCCTCGAGGCTTCTATCCGCTGAGGTGCCTGCCGGCGGCGTGGCCCCTGCCTGACTCGGTGCCCGAAGATCCGGGCGGTCGTGACGCACGCGCGCCGACGTTACGTGGCGCTCGGTCCAGCCCGCTGCCGGTGCCGCGGCGGAACCCTAGCCACCCTTCGGTCGCGTCCGGAGTCTACCGCGGCCGTCCCGCCACCCCGAGCGCGGTCACGCGCTACAGTCACCCTCATCGGAACGTCGAACGTCGCGAGCCGAGCCTAGCCTAGCGGCCGGTTCGGGCGACATCATGGAGGTGGTGCACGTGCGGAAGATCCTCGTCTCGCTGCTCGCCGGCCTGGCGCTCTCCGGCGCCCAGGCCCAAGAGGTCATCGTCTACTCGCCCTTCTCGGACGAGTTCATGCAGGCGCTCGCCCGGCCCTTCACCCAAGAGACCGGCATCCAGGTGCTCAACATCGTCATCTCGACGGGCGAGACGCAGAGTCGCTTGCGCGCCGAGGCGGCGCGGCCCCAGGCCGACTTCTGGCTGTCGGTGCGCCCGGCGATCCTCGAGCAGGCGTTCGGTGAGGACCTCATCGAGGCCTACGAGCCCGCGGGTGCCGACGCCATCCTGAGCGCCTACCAGTACGACGAGGCACACATCACGGCCGTGGGCACCTACCCGCTGGTGTTCTTCTACAACACGCAGGCGGTCTCGCGCGCCGGCATCGAGCCACCGACCGCGGACTGGGCCGACCTGCTCGACGAGGCCTACCGCGGTCACATCGTGATGCCGCACCCGGCCACCTCCGGCACCGCCTACTCCGTGATCACGACGATCCTGCAGTCGCAGATCCAGGCCGGCGGCAGCGAGCAGGACGGCTGGGACGTCGTCGGCCAGCTCGCGCAGAACGTCGCGCAGTTCACCCGCAGTGGGCGTGCGCCGCAGACGCTCGTGTCGCAGGGCGAGTACCCGGTCGGCATCGGTTTCTACGACGCCGTCTGGCAGCTCCAGCAGGAGGGCTTCCCGGTCGCGGTCGTCGTGCCCGACCCGGTGTTCGCCGAGCCGTACGGCGCCGCCATCGTGCGCGGCGGCCCCAACACGCCGAGCGCGCAGGCGTTCTTCGACTACCTCCTCACGCCCGAGGCGCAGGCGGTGCTGACGCAGTTCGGCAACTACCCGGTCCTCGACGGCGTGCCGCCCCCCGCGGGTGGCGTCGTCGTGCCGCCAGAGCAGGTCATCGACGTCGACTTCCGCTGGTCGGCCGAGAACCGCGAGCGCATCCTGAACACCTTCCAAGACGTCGCGCAGGCCGAGCCGCAGTAGCCGACGAGGCGACCGCGTGGCCGACGAGACCTCTGCCATGACCGGACGCGCCGGGTCGCGAGCACCTCGCGACCCGGCGAGACTCCGCCTGCCGCGGGCGCTGCGCGAGCCGGCGGTGGCGATCGCCTACGGCCTCGTGCTGTTCGTCGTCGCGCTGCTGGTGATCTACCCGACCTACACCATCTTGATCGAGAGTGTGCGCGATCCCGACGGCGGCCTCACGCTCGCGCGCTACGTGCGCTTCTTCAGCTCGACCTATTTCCTGCACACGCTCTACAACACGCTGCTCGTCTCCGGCATCGCCACCGCGCTGTCGCTCGTGCTCGGCTTCGGCTTCGCGTACGCGATCACCCGCACCGACCTGCCGCTCAAGGGCTTCTTCACCGCGGTCGTGCTGGTGCCGATGCTGCTCCCGGCGTTCCTGATCGCGTTCGCCCTCATCTTGCTGCTCGGCCGCAACGGCGTGATCAACCGCTTCATGTACGCCGCCGGCGAATGGCTCGGCCTCGCCGACCCGAGCGTGCTGCAGTGGGTCATCTTCGGCTCCCACGGTGTCATCCTCGCGCAGACGCTGACGTTCTTCCCCATGGCCTTCCTGGTGTTCAGCGCGGCGCTGTCGTCGATCGATCCGCGCCTCGAGGAGGCGGCGGAGGACTTGGGCGCCTCCTACTGGTACACGCTCCGGCGCGTCACGCTGCCGCTGCTGGCGCCGGCGGCGTTCTCGTCGGCGCTGCTGGTGTTCATGTTCAACGCCAGCGCGTTCGGTGCCCCGGCCGTGCTGGGCGGCGGTCGGCTCTTCTTCCCGCAGGCGAGCATGCTCGCGCCCGAGGCGATCATCCAGATCCTCGGCCTCTACGACTGGGGGATGGGCACCACCATCGCCGTGATCCTGGTGGTGCCGTCGCTGCTCATCTACGTGCTCGGCGAGTACTACCTCAAGAAGCGCTCGTACGTCACCGTCAGCGGGACGCCGACCGCCTTCCGCCTCGCCGTGGTGCCCCCGGCGGTCAAGTGGACGCTGTTCGCGCTCTGCCTGGCGGTGTCGATCTTCATCATCAGCATCGTGCTGGTGGTGGTGGCGGGCGCCTTCACGCGCACCTGGGGCGTGAACTACGACCTCACCTGGCGTCACATGGCCACGGCGTTGCAGGCGTCACGCGCCTCGATCATCAACAGCCTCGTGCTCTCGGGGGGCGGCGCCATCGCCGCGGCCCTCTTCGGCACGCTGGCCGCGTACCTCTTCACACGCCGCTCCTTCCGCGGCGTGCGGGTCCTCGACTTCACCGCCATGCTGCCGTACGCGCTCCCGGGCGTGGTGATGGGCCTCGGCTTCGCGGTCGCGTTCGGGGGACGCTTCGAGCTGATCGTCCTGACCGGGACCGGCACCATCATCTTCCTGAACCACTTCATCCGGCGCATGCCCTTCGGGCTCCGTAGCGGCGGGAGCGCGCTCAAGCAGATCGATCCCGTGATCGAGGAGGCGGCGGCGGACTTGGGCGCCAAGCCCGTCTACAGCTTCCTGCGCATCACGTTCCCGCTCCTGCGCGCCACGATCATGGGCGCGTTCGTGTTCGGCTTCATCAACATGATGACCGACATCACCGCCGTCATCTTCCTCGTGAGCCCGCGCTGGCGCCTGCTGTCGATCGACCTGTTCAACGCGATCGACGCCGGCCGCCTCGGCGTCGCCGCCGCGCTGTCGGTCATCATGATCGTGAGCACGTTCGTGGTGCTGATCGTCGTGTGGAGAGCCTCCGGCCGTGGGCTGGACTTCCTCCGGAGGAGTTGAGAACCGCCATGGCAACGACCACGCTCCGCCTCGAGAGCCAACCCGTCCGGCTCGAGGGCGTGACCAAGCTCTTCGGCAAGACGGCGGCCGTCGACGACATCACGTTCGAGGCCGAAGCGGGGAGGCTCACGACGCTGCTCGGGCCGTCGGGCTGCGGCAAGACCACCACGCTGCGGATGATCGGGGGGTTCTACGAGCCCGACGCCGGCTCGATCCACATCGGACCGAAGTTCGTCAACACCGTGCCGCCGCACGCCCGCTCGACGCGCACCGTGTTCCAGTCCTACGCGCTGTTCCCCCACATGACGGTGTTCGAGAACGTCGCGTTCGGGTTGCGGGCCACGCGCGTACCCCGGGGCGAGATCGGCCCTCGCGTCGACGAGGCGCTCGACCTGGTCGGGCTCACCGGCCTCGCGCAGCGCTCCTCGGGGCAGTTGTCGGGCGGGCAGCAGCAGCGCGTCGCGTTCGCGCGGGCGCTGGTCACGCGGCCCGAGGTCCTGTTGCTCGACGAGCCCCTCTCCAACCTCGACGCCAAGCTGCGCGTCCACATGCGCGGCGAGATCCGGTCGCTGCAGCAGGACCTGGGCATCACCACGATCTACGTCACCCACGATCAGGAAGAGGCGATGAGCCTCTCGGACCACGTGGTGGTGATGCAAGCGGGCCGCATCGACCAGCAGGGACCGCCACACGACATCTACGAGCGCCCGGCCACGCGCTTCGTGGCGGACTTCATCGGCACGTCGAACTTCGTCGACGCGCGGGTCGAGTCGGTGGCCGCCGACGTCGTGGAGGTCGCCGCCCTGGGGTCGATCCTGCGCCTCGCGCCACCGGTGGGCGCCGCGCTGCGCCCCGGGGAGAGCGTGCTGCTCGTGCTGCGCCCGGAGCACCTGCACCTGCAGGACCCGGACACGAGCGACGGCGTCGGCTTCCCCGGCCGCGTCGCCAGCGTGGCGTACCTGGGCGCCGTGGCGACCTACGAGGTCGCGCTCGACGGTGGCGCGACCGTCACGGTCGACAACCCCGCACCGGTCGGCGCCGCGCTGCGGCACGCGGGCGATCCCGTCCGGGTGCGGCTCGAGGTCGATCGCGTCTACGTGGTACCGCGCACCGATTCGGACACCATCCGGAGGAGCCCATGACGACTGCGCCCGTTCCGTCCCGCGCCGCGCCCACCCCTCGCGACGGCGCCTACTCGCGCCTGCGGCAGGCGCTCCACTGGGGGAGCGCCGCCGCCATCGTGGCGATGTACCCGACCGGGTTCCTCATGGCCCGCACGATCGACGACGCGCAGCGCCTCACGCTGTATCAGGTCCACATGCTCCTGGGCTGGCTCATCGTCGCGCTGATGCTCGTCCGGTTGGTGCTGCGCGTGCGGCGGCCCATGGCGCCGCCGGCCGGCCTCGCCTCCTGGAACAGGCGGCTCCACACCAGCGTGCATTGGCTCGCGAGCGTGTTTCCGTTCGTGCTGGCGGCGAGCGGTCTCGGCGTGCTCGTCCAGAACGACCTGTTCGCCGCGCTGCAGACGCTCACGCCACCGCCGCCGACGCTCGACGTGGCCCAGGCGCGTGATGCGCACATGATCGGCGCCTACGCCTACCTGGCGCTGCTCGCCGTCCACGTGGCAGGCGTCGTGCGCTACCAGATGACGAAGGGCGACGTGCTCGGTCGGATGGGGATCACGGG
>SKWV01000051.1 GCA_007128755.1 Trueperaceae bacterium | reverse complement strand
GGCCCGCACGGCCACGACGTCCTCGACGCGGGCCGAGAAGGTGTCGAACTGGGTGATGCTCGGTTCGACGGTGAAGAGCATGCCCTCGCGCAGGACCGTCTCGTCGCTCGCGGTGAGGAACGGCGGTTCGTGCACGTCGAGCCCGATGGCGTGACCGAGCCGGTGACGGAACGCCTCGCCGTAGCCGGCCTCGGCGATCACCTGGCGCGCCGCCGCGTCGGCCGCCGCCGCCGTCGTGCCGTCCGCGCGCAGCGCGGCGATGCCGGCCGCCTGCGACGCCATCACGAGGCCGAAGATCTCCCGCGAGGCCTCGTCGGGCTCGCCGAAGAAGACCGTGCGCCCGAAGTCGTAGCAGTAGCCGTCCCAGATGGCGCCGAAGTCGAAGAGGATCGACACCGGGGGCGTGAGCGCGCGCTTCCAGGTCGCCTGACGCTGCCCGAACAGCAGCGGGTGGTGCGGACCCGAGGTGTAGAGCGACGTCGTGAACGACGGCCCGAGGGAGCCGTGCCGCCGCAGTTGATAGTCGACCTCGCTGACGACGTCGAGCTCCGTCATCCCGTGCACGAGCTTCTCCAGCACGGCGGCGAACGTGGCCTCGGTGATCTCGCCGGCCTCGCGCATCACGGCGATCTCGTCGTCGCTCTTGATGACGCGCATCGGCCGCAGGACCTCGGAGGCCGACAGGAAGGTCGCGGTGGGTGCCAGGGCTTGCAGCGCGCTCACCGTCGAGCCGTGCGTCGCGTCGCCGATGGCGATGCGCGGGTGCTCGGGGAGCGAGAACGACCGGAGGAAGCCGCGGACCATGTCGGCGGGATCGTCGTGATCGCTGAGCACGTGGAGCTGCACGTCGGCCGATCCGGAGAGGCCGCCGAACTCCGCCGTCATGCGTGGGAGGGCCAACAGGGGCCGGTCGGCGGGCGTGAGCCAGGCCCCCTCGAGCCAGGCGCCCGGGTGCATCACGGCGCCGAAGTTGGGGACGTCGCGCGGGACGCCGGTCAGGTACTCGAGGTCCGCCGACCGCGGGAAGAAAGCCAGGTCGGCCACGGCCGCGAGACGCTCCTGGAACGCGTGCAACCGATTGCGCTTCTCCATCGTCACTGGGTCACCATCGTGTTAATATTCACCTCCGCGAGTGCCATCTTGCAACCCTCTCGGTCCTTAGGTGACCACAAGGAGCTCCATGATGCATATGAGTGCAGTTCGTCCCGCATCCGTTCCGCGGGCCTTCTTGGCGGCAGCCGTGGCGCTGTTCGCCATCGTCGGCAGCAGCCAGGCGCAGGCCGAAGAGGTCATCGTGATCGGCCACGCCGAGATCACCGAGGCCTACGATCCCGCGCACGCCTTCAACCCGACCAGCGGCATGGTCAACCGCGTCGCCTACGACACCCTGGTGACGTTCCCGGACGCCGACGCCAGCTCCATCGAGCCGCTCCTCGCGGCGTCGTGGTCGATCTCGGACGACGGCCTCGTCTACACTTTCACCCTGCGCGACGACGTCGCCTTCGTGAGCGGTAACCCGTTGCGCGCCGAGGACGTCGTGTTCTCCTTCAACCGGCTCAAGAACGTGCGGGCGCAGCCGTCGTTCCTCGCCGATCCGATCGACTCGCTCGAAGCGCTCGACGAGCGCACGGTGGCGATCACGCTGGTCGGCCCGCGGCCCTCCTTCTTGGCGGAGCTCGCCAACACCGCGTTCTCCGTCACGGACGCCGAGGTGGTGCGTGCGAACGGCGGCACCGACGCCGACGACGCCGCCGAGGCCGACACGGCGATGAGCTACCTGAACCAGAACTCGGCGGGCACGGGAGCGTACCGGCTCTCGAGCTGGTCGCCGCAGGACCGGACCGAGCTGGTGCGCAACCACGACTACTGGGGCGAGCAGCCCTTCTTCGACCGCGTCATCATCGTGAACATCCCGGAGGCCGCCACGCAGCGCGTCGCGCTCGTCTCCGGCAACATCGACCTCGCCACCGACCTCACGCCCGACCAGGTGGTCGCCCTCGAGGGCAACGACGACATCGGCATCTTCCTCGGCCCCGGCCGCTGGACGCACTTCCTGCTCATGAACCGCGATGCCGACATCGGCGGCCCGATGGCCGATCCGCTGGTGGCGCGCGCCGTTCGCTACGCGCTCGACTACCAGGGCTACCGCGACCTCTGGGCGGGCAGCGTCACGCCCGGCAGCAACATGTGGATCGGCCTGGCCGGCGCGTTCGGGCAGGATCGGGCCATGGGGCGCGACGTCGAGCGCGCCCGCGAGCTCCTCGCCGAGGCCGGCTACGCGGACGGCTTCGAGGTCACGCTGCAGTACCCGGACATGACCTTCGCCGGCGTCAGCCTCAGCACCAACGCGCAGAAGATCCAGGCCGACCTCGCGGACGTCGGCATCACCGTCCGCCTGTTGCCCGGCGAGGTCCAAGTGGCGCTCGAGGGGTACCGGAGCGGTCAGCAGGGCTTCGCCTACTGGTTCTGGGGTCCCGACAAGCTCGACCCGGTCGACTTCCTGGAGTTCCTGCCCGGCGGCAAGGTCGCGGGCGAGCGCGCGCGCTGGATGCCCGAGATGGCCGACGACGAGACCATGGCGATGATCGAGCGGGCGTACCAGGAGACCGACGACGACGCGCGCCTCGAGCTGTTCACGCTCCTTCAGGAGTACGCGCAGGAGCACAGCGCGTTCGCGCCCTTCAACGTGCCGGCCGTCCAGACGGCCTTCCGCGCGGACATCGAGGGGTACGTCTGGCACCCGCAGTGGGGTCTGGACCTGGCCCTGCTGAGCCGCTCGAACTAGCGACCATCGCGACGCGAGGGAGCGGACGCACCGTCCGCTCCCGTTCCCGTATGCACGCCTAGGTATGGATGCCACTCTATAAGTACGTCCTCCGGCGCGTCCTGTTCGCCGTCCCCCTCGTCCTCGGCATCACCGTCGTCGCGTTCCTGATCGCCAACGCCGTCCCGGCGGACCCGATCAACGCGAACCTGCCGCAGAGCGCCCTCGGCAACGAGCGGCTCGTCGCCGCCTTCCGCGAGAAGTGGGGCCTCGATCAGCCCCTGCACGTCCAGTACCTCACGTACCTGGGCAACCTCGTGCAGGGCGACATGGGCGTGTCGATCCGGACCAACAACCCCGTCTTCGACGACCTCCGGCAGTTCCTGCCCGCGACCGTCGAGCTGGCGACCGTCGCGATCTTCGTCGGGCTGCTGCTCGGCGTCACCTTCGGGATCGTGTCGGCGGTCTGGCGCAACTCCGTCGTCGATTATGCCGTGCGCGTCCTGGCCCTCATCGGCGTCTCCTTCCCCGTCTTCCTGCTCGCCCTGATCGGCCTCACCGTGCTGCACGCGCAGCTCGGTTGGGTCGCGGGCCCCGGTCGTCTCGGCTTCCTGCTGAGCCGGCCGCCACACGTGACGGGGCTCTTCACCGTCGATGCGCTGCTGGCGGGGCAGTGGGCGACGTTCCGCAACGCGGCGTCGCACCTCGTGCTGCCGAGCCTGGTGCTCGGCCTGTACGTGTCGGGCATCATCGCGCGGATCACACGCTCGTCGCTCCTCGAGGTCCTCTACACCGACTACATCCGTACCGCTCGGGCCAAGGGGCAGCGCGAGCACGCGGTAGTGCTGCGGCACGGGCTCTCGAACGCGCTCATCCCGGTCGTCACCCTGCTCGGCGTGCTCTACGGCAACCTGCTCGCCGGCGCCGTGCTCACGGAGGCGATCTTCGCCTGGCCGGGCATCGGCCGCTACGCCTACCGAGCGGCGACCTCGCAGGACTTCCCGGCCATCATGGGCGTCAGCATGCTGATCGCCTTCATCTACGTGGTCGCCAACTTCATCGTCGACGTGCTCTACTTCTTCCTCGACCCGCGCATCAGGTACGTATGAGCCTGATCACGCCGCCCGCCACCCCGAGCACGCCGCTCACCGTCCGGAGGGGCCACCGCCTCCGACACTTGCGCAGGCACCCAGAGATCGTCGTCGGCGCGCTAGTCGTGATCGCGTGGATCGTCCTGTCGCTGCTCGCCCCCTGGATCGCGCCGTACCATCCGCTCGAGCAGCACATCGCCGACCGCCTGCAGCCCCCGAACGACACCTACCGCCTCGGGACCGACGAGCTCGGCCGCGACATCCTGAGCCGCGTGCTCTATGGCGGGCGCATCACCATCCCCGCGGGCCTCGCGGTCATCGTCATCAACAGCATCTTCGGGTGGCTCATCGGCGCGGTGGCCGGCTTCGTCGGCGGCATCTGGGACGAGATCATGATGCGGGTGACCGAACTGTTCATGGCGTTCCCCACGATCATCCTGGCGATGGCCGTCACCGCCGCGCTGGGGCCCGACATCCGCAACGCCGTGATCGCCCTCGTCATCGTCAGGTGGACGAACTACGCGCGTCTCACGCGTGGGCTCATCATCGAGGCGAAGACGAACGAGTACGTCGAGGCCGCCCGCGCGCTCGGCGCCAAGAACCCCTACCTCCTCTTCAGGACGCTTCTGCCGAACAGCATCGCGCCCGTGGTCGTCTACGGCTCGCTCGACATCGGCAACGCCATCCTGCTCTTCGCGGGGCTCTCGTTCCTCGGTCTCGGGCCCGAGCCGTCGTCGCCGGAGTGGGGGAGGATGATCTCCATCGGCATCCACTTCTTCGACCAGTGGTGGATGTGGCTCTTTCCCGGCCTGGCGATCGCCAGCCTCGTGATGGCCTTCAACTTCATCGGCGACGGCCTGCGGGACATGCTGGATCCGCGGACGCGGTAGGGGGCAATGTCTGGTCGGCCTGGGCCTTGCTACCTGCCGGGCTGGCCGCGCAACCGCTCCCAGGCCGTTCGTGGCGTGATGATCGGAACGGATGATGCGTGCGCCACGGCGAGAAGATCCCGGTCACCGCTCACCAGGAGGTCGGCTCGGCCGTTCTCCGCGATGGCGAGGATCCAGCGGTCCGTGGGGTCACGCACCTCGACGGCGCTCGGCTCGAGCGGGTTCGGTACCATCTCGACGAACGTGAACAGGGCTCGGACGGCCGCGAGACGGTCGTCGGGGAGCCGGAACGTGCGGCTCAGCGTGTGCTCGAGCTCGACGAGGATGTGCTCGCCGATCACGAGTTCATGCTCGCTCAGGACGACTCGCAGCAGATCCGAGCAGAGGCCGCGCGTCGCGAGGGACGCAACGAGCACGTTGGTGTCGAGACACACCCTCACGGTTCGTCGCGGAACACGTCCTCGTCGGTGAGGTACCCCTCGGCTTCTGCGTACGGCATCACCTGGCGACGAGCTTCGTCGAGCTGCAGCACGGCGAGACGTCGCCGGAGCGCATCGCGCGCAATGTCGCTGCGCGAACGCCCCGTCCGTTCGGCGGCACTATCGAGGTGCCGCTCCAGTTCGCGATCGATGCGGATCGTCAGCGCGGCGTCTTTCATGTACGACATTGTAACACGGAGCGCGCGCCCATCCTCGTGGCTTCCTACCCTCTTGTCGCGAACACCTCGTAGAGCAGCAGCGCCGCCGCGACGAAGAGCAGCCCCGTGAACACGAGGTCCTCGAACCAGTCGAGGATGCCCGGCTCGCGCTCCATCATGATCCGCGGGTTGTAGTAGAAGATGGAGACCAGGATCATCGCCAGCGAGAAGACCAGGCCGACCCACGCCGCCCACGGGTAGCCGACGAACAGCAGCCCGATGACCGCCGCGGCGACCACGTAGAGCGGCAACTGCGTCACGAAGGCGCCGCGCGAATCGTGGCGTGAGGTGCCAGCCTTGACCGTCGCTCGGTAGGCCTCGTAGACCAGCGACAGCGTGAAGGCGACCACGAGGATCCAAGCGGTGTCGTGCATGAAGTTCATGACGATGAGGCTCCCGGCGCGGCCGCATCCTTCACCATGACCGACTGCGGAAAGAGTTTTCGGCGCGATGGTGATGGTACCACCTGGGCCTCTTGAGCGTCCAGGAGCGCATCCGAGTGGCAGGACTTCGGGGCGACGAGGTTCATCAGGCGCGTGGAAGGCCTCCCTCCAAACCCCTCCACGTGATGCTCTGCCTCACGTCTCGCGCGCGCCTCCGTATGCTCGAGTCGAAACCGTCGGCGGTGCTCGGGACACGAGGCGCGCGGCGCCGCGACGAAGGAGGGCCCATGAAGATGTACCCGAGGTTCGGCGCGATGATCGCCACGTCGACCGTCGTGATGTTCGCCCTGATGTACCTCAACACCTACGAGCTCGATCACGTGGCCTTCAGCGAGACGCGCACGTACATGGCGTTGCTCATGGGCGCGACGATGGCCATCATCATGCTGTCGTTCATGTTGCACATGCTCGAGGATCGGCGCATCAACGTCGGCATCTACGTCGGCAGCGCCCTGGTGTTCGTGCTCGCGCTGTGGCTCGTGCGGAGCCAGGCGACGGTGGACGACGTGTCGTACATGCGTGCGATGATCCCGCACCACTCCATCGCGATCCTCACGAGCGAGCGCGCGCAGATCACGGACCCGCGCGTGCGAGAACTGGCCGACGAGATCATCGCCGCGCAGCGCGAGGAGATCGCCGAGATGCGCGCGTTGATCGCGGCGCTCGAGGCCGGACGGTAGCCGGCGCTCGCGCGAGCGGCTACGGCCGCGGCGTGGACGCGCGATCCGCGTGATGCGCGTGCCGGTACACCGGCGCCGTCGAGGGCGGCAGCGGCGTGTTGCCGCGGATGAGGTCGGCGGCCTTCTCGGCGATCATCATGACGGGCGCGTAGATGTTGCCGTTCGTGATGATCGGCATGACCGACGCGTCCACCACCCGTAGTCCCTGGAGCCCGTGCACCCGCATGGTGGCGGGATCGACGACCGCCATGGCGTCGGTGCCCATCTTCGCGGTGCAGGAGGGGTGCAGCGCGGTCTCGGCGTCCTTCGCTACCCAGTCGAGGATCTGCTCGTCGGTCTCGACATCGGGGCCCGGGGAGAGCTCGCCGCCGTTGAACGGATCGAACGCGCTCTGCGTGAGGATGCGGCGCGCCGTGCGCACCGCCTCGAGCCACTCCTGCCGGTCGTTCGGCGTCGACAGGTAGTTGAAGCGGAGCGACGGGTGCACGCGCGGGTCGGTCGAGACGATCTTCAGCTCGCCGCGGACGTCGGAGAACATCGGTCCCACGTGCACCTGGTAGCCGTGGCCGGAGGCGGGCGACGTGCCGTCGTAGCGGATGGCGAGCGGCAGGAAGTGGAACATCAGGTTGGGCCAGCCGACGCGGTCGTTGGAGCGCACGAAGCCGCCGCCCTCGAAGTGGTTGGTCGCGCCGGGGCCGCGGCGGAAGAAGAGCCACTGGAAGCCGACCCAGGGGCGGCGCCACCACGCGAGGTGCGGCGCCATCGACACCGGCTGCTTCGAGGCGTACTGGATGTAGACCTCGAGGTGGTCCTGCATGTTCTGCCCCACACCGGGGAGGTCGGCGACCACGTCGATGCCGAGCGAGCGGAGATGCTCGGCGGGCCCGACGCCCGAGAGCTGCAGGATCTGGGGCGTGGCGATCGCGCCACCGCAGAGGATGATCTCGTCGGCGTCGACGCGTCGGCTGGCGCCGCGATGCTGGTACGAGACGCCGGTGGCGCGCGTGCCGTCGAAGTGGACGCGTTCGACGAAGGCGCGGGTGCGTACGGTGAGGTTCGCGCGGTCGCGGATGGGGCGGAGGTAGGCCGTGCTCGCGGACCAGCGGCGGCCGCGGCTGATGTTGCGGTCGAAGGGGGCGAAGCCCTCCTGGCGGTAGCCGTTCACGTCGTCGGTGAGTTCGTACCCGGCCTGCTGCGCCGCCTCGAAGAAGGCGGCGAACAGCGCATTGGTGGCCGGTCCGCGTTCGAGGATCAGGGGACCGTCGCCGCCGCGGTAGTCGTCGGCGCCGGCCGTGCACGTCTCCATCTTCTTGAAGTAGGGGAGGCAGTGCGCGTAGTCCCACCCCTCCATGCCGGGCGCCTCGGCCCAGCGGTCGTAGTCCATGGGGTTGCCGCGCTGGAAGATCATGCCGTTGATGGAGGACGAGCCGCCCAGCATCTTGCCGCGCGCGTGGTAGACCTGCCGGCCGCCCATCTCGCTCTCGGGGTCGGAGCGATAGCCCCAGTCGTAGAAGCGGCTGCCGATCGGGAACGGCAGCGCGGCGGGCATGTGGATGAACACGTCCCAGAACGAGTCGGGACGCCCTGCCTCGAGCAGCAACACGCGCGTGGTGCCGTCTTCGCTCATCCGGTTCGCCATCACCGCGCCGGCCGAGCCTCCGCCGACCACCACCACGTCGTACCGCTCATCAGGCATACCGAGCTCCCATCCGACCGAGGATCCGCTCCTCCTCGGTCTGGTCAGGGTAACAGTCGGGTTCGGAGGGCTTGCTCTGGAGTGCTGCGGTGACCGATCGTGCGTCCGGAGAGCTACAGGCGCACGCCCTCTCGGTCTTCGCGCGACCGCGCCGACGCCGCTACCGGCGCTCGGGTTGCTCGGCGCAGGTGACGCGCACAATTGACAGATTGGTAGTAACGTCATATCGTCACCGTCAATGAAGACAGCTGAATACATCGATCGCCGCAACCCCGTTCCGTTGCACGAGCAGTGCAAGACGATCCTGCTCGCGCAGATCCGGTCGGGTGCGTTCAAGCGCGGTGATCGCATCCCGCCCGAGCGGCGGCTCGAGGAGATGTACGGGCTCAGCCGCACCACGATCCGTCAGGCCGTGTCGGAGCTCGTGCAGCGCGGCGTGCTGCAGCGTATCCAGGGGAAGGGCACGTTCGTGACCGGGAGTGCGGTCCCGTTCGACCTGCATCAGCTGACGTCGTTCACCGAGGACATGCGTGCGCGTGGGCTCACGCCCTCCGCCAAGCTCGTGTTCGCCGGACTCGTCGACGCCGACGACCGTAAGCTCGACCTGCTCCGGACCGAGAACCCTGTCTTCGAGGTGCATCGCCTGCGTTACGGAGACGACCGCATCATGGGCTTCCACCGCGCGTTCCTCCCGAGGCGCCTCGCCCTGCCGAGCGCCGAACTCGAGCACGCCGGTTCGCTCTACGAACTCCTCGCGCAGCGGTTCCACGTCGAGCCGTTCGCTTCGGACGAGATGCTCGAAGGCGGCATCGCCACGGAGCACGAGGCCGAGGTGCTCGGCATCCCGGTGGGCGCCGCGGTCCTGCGCGTCGAGCGCCTGACGTTCGACCACTCCGACACCCCGCTCGAGCTCGTCGACATGTGCTACCGCGCGGACGAGTACAAGTACTTCGTCCGCCTCACGCGCCACTAGCGCCCGAGGAGGCCCCGTATGTGAGAACGCCCCGCATCCGCACCGCGCGATCGGCAGCGACCGAATCTCTCCCACGAATGTCGAGGACCCGATGATGATGAAAGCACTCAAGCGCCCCACTGCATGGCTGTTCGCCGCCATGCTCACCCTGGTCGGCCACGTCACGCTGGCCCAATCCGGGCAGGTCGTATGGATCACGCCCGCCCCGATCAACGAGATCGAGGAACAGGTGAGCGCGTTCAACGAGATCTACCCGAACATCCGCGTCGAAACCTTGTTCATGGGCGTCGGCGAGCTCACGACGCGCCTGCGCGCCGAGGCTGCCAACCCGCAGGCCGACGTCGCCTCCGACATCCCCGTCTCGTACATCCGCCAGAACCCCGACCTGTTCGCCTCCTTCGTCTCCGAGCACGACGACGTCTTCGCAGACGACGTGAAGGACGCCGAGAACCACACGTGGTACGGGCACTACGGCGGGCCGCAGGTCTTCATGATCAACACCAACCTGATCCCCGAAGACGAAGCCCCGATGAGCTGGGCGGATCTCGCCGATCCCCGGTACGAGGGCGAGATCATCATGGCGAACCCCGCGCTCTCGTCGTCGGCGTTCGCTCAGCTGTACGTGATGCTCACCGTCGGCGGTTGGGAGCTCGTCGAGGCCGTCTTGCAGAACGCGGTGATCACCCCCTCCTCGCGACTCGCGTGGCAGGGCGTGGCGGACGGCGAGTACGGCATCGGCATGGTCACCGAGAGCACGGCCATCAACCTCCTGTACGAGGAGTACCCGGTCATCGTCTTCATCCCGGAGGACGGGACGAACAACATGGTGACGGGTCTCGCGATGATCGGGAACGCGCCGAACGCCGACAACGCAGCGCTGCTCTTCGAGTTCCTCAACTCGCGCGAGGCGCACGAGATGGTGGCGGGGCCGCCGTACTTCCGTCGCTCCGCGCGTCCGGACGTCGACCTGCACCCCACGATGACGCCCACCTCCGAGATCAACTTCGTCCTGTCGGTCGACGACATGATCAGCATCAGCGCCGAGGAGTACGCCGAGATCCTCGAACGCTTCGACGACCTGATGGCAGGCCTCTAGATCACGAAGATCGTCGGTGTCGGCGGCG
This sequence comes from Trueperaceae bacterium, assembly GCA_007128755.1. Taxonomy (GTDB): domain Bacteria; phylum Deinococcota; class Deinococci; order Deinococcales; family Trueperaceae; genus SKWV01. The sequence continues at coordinate 7,530 of SKWV01000051.1, read as the reverse complement.
ATCGCGCCGGCACCGACGAGCACGTTAGGCCCGTATCTCTCGACTGGAGTCGTCCATGGCAATCGGTTTGGAAGCGCGTAACCTCACGAAGCGGTTCGGCCAGGGAGCCGAGGGCGTCACCGCCGTCAACGACGTCTCGTTCGAGATCCAGGAGGGGGAGTTGTTCTCCTTGCTCGGCGAAAGCGGGTGCGGCAAGACCACTATTTTGCGCATGATCGCGGGCCTCGAGAAGGTCACCTCTGGAGCCATCCTCTTCTCGGGCAAGGACTACACGCACGTGCCGCCGAACCGGCGCGAGCTCGGGATGGTCTTCCAGAGCTACGCGCTCTACCCGCACATGACGGTGTTCGAGAACGTCGCCTACGGTCTACGGATCCGTGGCACCAACAAGAAGGAGGTCACCGACAAGGTGCGGCGCGCGCTCGACATCGTCGACCTGCCGCCGGACACGTTCTCGCAACGTCGCCCGAGCGAGCTCTCGGGCGGGCAGCAGCAGCGCATCGCCCTCGCGCGCGCGCTCGTATACGATCCGCGCCTCCTGCTCTTCGACGAGCCCTTGAGCAACCTCGACGCGAAGCTGCGCGTGTACATGCGCGAGGAGATCCGCAAGGTCCAGCAGCGTGCCGGCATCACGGCGATCTACGTGACGCACGACCAGGAGGAGGCGCTCGCCATCTCCGACCGCGTCGCCGTGATGTTCGAGGGCGTGATCGAGCAGATCGGCACCCCTGTCGGCGTCTACGATCGGCCGGCGAGCGCGATCGTCGCTGACTTCATCGGCAAGGCTAACCTCTTCGCCGCGACGCTCACCTCCAAGCACGGCACCGGCGCCGTGGCCCGAACGGCCGCCGGCGACGTCGTCCACGGATTCGTGAACGAGCAGTCGCCTCCCGACGGTGACGATGTCACCGTGATGATCCGGCCCGAACGCCTGACGCTGAGCCTGCGCGACGCCGGCACGGTTGATCCGGCGAACGGCGCCACCAACAGCCTCGACGCCACGGTCCGTAGCCTCTCGTACCTCGGCAGCCGCACGCGCTACGGCGTCGAGACCGCCGGCGGGACCGGCCTCACCGTCGACAGCGTCCGCTACCTGGAGCAGGCCACGCCAGGTGCAGCCGTGCGGCTCTCGTTCCCGGCCCAGGACACGCTCTTCCTGCGGCGCCACGACCTCCGCTCATGAGCACGATCGAGACGACCGCCTCGCGCGCGTCGACGAGCACCGGCCGCTTCGCAAACATTGATTGGTTCCGGTTGATCGTCCTCGCGCTGTCGCTCGGCATCCTGCTCGTCTTCATCGTGTACCCGCTCGGGAGGGTGCTCGCGCTCAGCCTCGCGGAGCGCGGCACGCCCTTCGCCTGGTCGGCGATCACCTTCGAGAACTTCCAGCGCCTGTGGACCTCGCGGCTCTTCCGTGGCGCGATCCTCAACTCCCTGACCCTCACCGCCTGGGTCGTCGCGATCTCGACCACGATTGGCGTCACGTACGCGTACTTCCTCACGCGCGTGCGGCTCCCGCTCAATCACACCCTCATGATGACCCTCGGCACCATCCCGCTGCTCATGCCGCCGTTCGTCGGCGCCTACTCGTGGGTGCTTCTGTTCGGTCGGAGTGGCTCGATCACGCAGATCATCAACGAGCTCTTCGGCGTGTCGATGCCCACCATCTACGGGATGACGGGCATGGTCGTCGCGATCAGCGCCACCATGTGGCCATTCGTGTTCCTGCTCGCTTACGGCGCATTGGCGCTGAGCGACCCGAGCCTCGAGGAGAGCGCCGAGGTCATGGGCGCCAGCCCCTTGCGTAGGCTCTTCACCATCACCGTCCCCCTGGTGACGCCGGCGGTGCTCACCGGATCGCTGGTCGTGTTCATGCGCGCCATCGGCGAGTTCGGGACCCCCGCTATCCTCGGTGGCAACCAGTACGTGATCCCGACGCTGATCTACTTCCGCATCAGCGGGTACGGCGACTTCAACATGGCGAGCGCGATGGCGCTCGTGAGCGTCGGGCTCAGTGTGCTCTGCCTGCTCTTCCTGGCGCTCTACCTGCGGCGCCGCGACTACATGACGGTGACGTCGCGCGTGCAGGCGAGCAAGCAGTCGCAATCGCGCGTGCTCGGCATCGTCGGCGCCGTGCTCTGCATCCTGATCGTGTTCGTGAGCCTGCTGCCGCACATGACCGTCGTCCTAGGCGCGTTCGCGGAACGCTGGCGCGGCACCCTGCTGCCGACGGAGTACGGGTTCTCGAACTTCATCCGCGTCTTCGACCGCGACCAGACCGCGATCCGCAACAGCATCCTGCTGACGCTCGTCGCCACCGTCGTCGCCACCGTTGTCGGCACCCTCCTGGCGTACATCTCGACGAAGCGGAAATCGCGCGGCGGCATCATCATCGACGTCACGGTCATGCTGCCCTTCATCCTCCCAGGCATCGTGGTGGGCGTCGCGATGGCAGCGGCGTTCTCGGCGGGACCGCTCGTGATGACTGGGACCGGGCTGATCCTGATCGTCGCGTACTTCGTACGGCGCATGCCCTACAACTTCCGCGCCGGAACGTCGTCGCTGCAGGCGCTCGACAGAAGCATGGAGGAGGCCTCGTCGGTGTGCGGGGCCACCTGGGGGCAGACCTCGTCCCGGGTGACCCTCCCGCTCATCATGCCCGGCGTGATCGCGGGCGCCGTGCTCACGTTCATCAGCCTGATCGGCGAGCTGAGCGCGACCATCATCCTCTTCTCAGGGCGCTGGAAGACGATCTCCGTGTCGATCTACGAGTATCTGATCTCGCACCAGACCGGGCCCGCCTTCGCGCTCGGGACGCTGCTGATCCTGCTGGTGTTCACGGCCGTCTTCCTGGTGAACCGGTTCCTGGGCGTGGCGATCACGACGCTCTTCCGGGGTCGCTGAGTTGCTACCGCCCCGAGACTGGAGCCGCGACCCCGGACGCCGCCTCGACGAGCGCACGCTGCGCGACATGACTGCATGGATCACCTCGCAGCGCGCGGGGGAGGTCTTACGGGACCTCGCTGACACGCCGGCCCCGAGCCAGGTGGCCGCGTGGACACGCGGCCCGGTAGTGGAGCGCTTCCTCCGTGACTGGCGCGTACCGCAGGGAGCCTGGGCGGCGAACTTCCGCGGCACGGGCAACGGCGTGCTCCGGATCGGCTCCGGCGCGCGACGCCCGGTATGGATCCTGGCGCATTGGGACGCGATCAGCTTCCTGATCGGCGGGCGCGCCGGCGAGGCGTACGCGCTCGTGCCCTTCCACCACCACGTCATGACGGAGGAGGGGTCGCAGCCGGGTGCCGCCGTACGTTACGACTCGGAAGCGAGGAGTTACGGCGTCATCGCACGCGGCACGATCACGGGCGGCGAGCGGCCGACGTTTCGCAGCGACGACCCCTTCGTGCTCGGCGCCGGCGACCGTGTCGTGTACGACACCCCCTCGCGCCCTCTTGATGACGACCGGCTCGAGGGCCAGCTGGACAACGCGGCCGGCTGCGCCGCCGCACTGCTCGCCACTGCGTTCCTGGCGCGCCTCGCCGACGTCGAGGTCGTGACCTGCTTCGTCGACGAGGAGGAGGGCCCCGTCGCCCTCGGCAACACCGCCTTCGCGCGCGGCAGCCCGCGACTCCTGCACCACCTGCCGCATCCCGACGTCGCCATCGTCGTCGACCACCACACCTGCGAGACGGTGGAGACGGCTCCCCTCGGCCGCGGCGCGCTCATCCGCGAGTACGCCAGCCACGCCCGCGGCGCCGTCACGCCACCGTGGCTCTACGCGTCGCTGCGCCGGCTCGCCCAGGAGCACGCCGATCACCTCACGCTGCACGAGGACGCCCGCGCAGAGGCGAACCGGAGCGATTGCGTCATCATGATGCAGGTGACGCCGAACGTGATCCTCTGCGGTCCGCCCGTGGTGGGGCGTCACTACCAGTCCGGTCCCTACGTGTGCTCCGCGTTCGACGTGGCGCACGTCGCGCGGAGCCTCGTGACGATGGCGATGCGATTCCAGCCGGCCACGGCGTAGGCCAGGAGGCACTCATGAGCACATCCACGGGCGTGCATCGCGACAAGCCGAACGCGATCCGCGAGCTCTTCGGGACGTCGAAAGCGATCATCGGGGTCATCCACTCTTTGGCCCTGCCGGGCTCACCCTCCTACGAGGGCGCGAGCATGGAGGAGCTCGCGGCGTTCGCGGTGGAGGAGGCGGAGCGCTACGCTCGCGGCGGCGTCGACGGGTTGATCCTCGAGAATCATGGCGACATCCCGTTCTCGAAGCCTGAGGACATCGGTCCGGAGACGGTGGCGGCGATGAGCGTGCTGGCCCATCGCGTGCGCTCGCGGGTCGCGCTGCCGCTGGGGATCAACATGCTGGCGAACGCCGCGGTGCCGGCGTTGGCGACGGCGCACGCCTCGGGCTCCGCTTTCGTGCGGGTGAACCAGTGGGCGAACGCGTACGTCGCGAACGAGGGGTTCATCGAGGGGCCGGCGGCGAAGGCGATGCGGTTCCGGTCGTGGATCCATGCGCGTGGGATCAAGGTGTTCGCGGACGTGCACGTGAAGCATGGCGCGCACGCGATCGTGGCGGATCGGAGCATCCCGGAGCTGGCGCGGGACGCGGAGTTCTTCGATGCGGACGTAGTGATCGCGACGGGACAGCGGACGGGGAACGCGGCGACGGTGGGGGAGGTATCGGAGATCGCGGAGGGGACGCGGCTGCCGGTGGTGATCGGCAGCGGTGTGGACGCCGAGAACGTGGGGGACCTGCTCGGCGTGGCCGACGGCGCGATCGTGGCGAGCTCGCTCAAGGAGGAGGGCGTCTGGTGGACGCCGGTGTCGGAGCAGAAGGTCGCGGCGTTGATGAAGGTCGTCCGCCAGCTCCGGTAGGGTCGGCGCGCCTGGCGCTCGACGAGGGATGAGGAACATGCGCAATCAGCGGCAGCAGTACGTCGAGAGCGTTCGGCAGGCGGGCTTGTCCGAGCCGGACGCGCGTACGCTCGCGTACCTTCGCGACATCGTCGACGAGGGGACACTCGGGGCCAGCAACCACGTCCGGCTCATCCAGGAGCTCTTCGAGCACCTGTGCGACACCAGCCGCGAGGCGAGTCGGTTGCGCGAGAGGATCGAGATCACCCGCGCCTTCATCGCGCGGACCCGCGGGATCGACACGCCGATCATCGCGAACTCGATGCGCTGGCTGTTCCGCGGGCTCGACGGCTCCTCGGACGGCGACGTCTGCCGAGCGGTGCGCGCGCGGCGGCGCACTTGGGACCGCGACGCGGCGCAGCGACTCGAGGCCCTGGTTCGCACGGGCGTCGACGTGCTGCGCGGTAGCTCGAAGATCCTGCTGTTCGATTACAGCAGCACCGTGTCGGCGGTCGTGGAGGCCGTGTGTCGCGAGCGGGAGACGCCGCCGAAGATCGTGGTGTTCGAGAGCCGCGCGATCGACGGCGGCTGGCCGTACGTGCAGGATCTGCTGGCGCGTGGCGTTTCGCTGCACTTCGCGCTGGACGTGGCGGTGGAGCACGAGGCTGCCGATGCCGACGCGGTCCTGCTCGGCGTCGAGACGCTGCGGCGAGACGGCAGTCTGCTCAACACCATCGGCAGCCGGATGGTGGCACGCTCGGCTCGCGCCTACGGCGCCAGCGTCTACGGGTGCTGCGACCTGCTGAAGATGGACATGACGCCGCCCGGGTCGGTGCCGCGTTCGCCGACGCTCAAGGAGTTCCGTCCGGCGCTGCTCGGATCGCGCGAAGACGCCGTGAGCGTGGGAGATCTGGACGCTCTCGTCACCACGGTGGCGCCGGAGCTCGAGGTCGTCCCTCTCGAACTGCTGAGCGGGTACCTCACGGATCAGGGCGTCGTGGCGCCGTCCGAGGTCGGCTCCGCCGCCCAGGCGTACTTCGAACGGTTTGAGGTGGTGCCCGATGCGTGACGTCATGGAGCGCGAGATCCGGGCGCAGGCCGAGTACGTGGCGTCGTGCCTCCCGGTGATGCGCGAGAGCCTGCTGGGTCTCGACCTACAGGCCGAGCGCGTGGTGATGGCGGGGTGCGGCGACTCCTACTACTCGGCCGTGGCGGCTGCCGGGATCTTCCGGATGCTCGGTGTGCCATACGCGGCCGTCACGGCGCAAGAGGTGGCGCAGTTCCTGCCGCTGCAGCCCCGCGACCTGGTCGTGCACGCCTCCGTCTCCGGCAGCACGAAGCGCACGGTAGAGGCCGCGGAGGGCGCGCGCGTCGCCGGCGTCGCCACCCTCGCGATCACCTGCAACGCCGAGAGCACGCTCGCTCGCGCCTGCGAGCGGACGCTGGTGCTGCCGTACGAGCCGATCTCGCGCGCCACGCCCCACACGCTCGACTACACGCTCACGCTGCTGGCGCAGGCGCTGGTCGCGGAGCGCCTGGCCGGCCGGACGCTCGAGGCGCTCGACCGCCTGCCGGACGCGCTCGAGGCGAGCATCGACGAGGCGTTCCGTGTGCTCCCCGCGGCGGTGGAAGGGCTCGCGCCAGCATCGCGCACCTTCTTCCTCGGGGCCGGTGCCGACGTCGGGACGGCGTCGTACGGGGCGGCGAAGCTGCACGAGGCCGGTGGTCGCATCGCCTTCGCGGGGGAGAGCGAAAACTTCTGGCACGGCATGAACTTCATGCTGCAGCCGAGCGACCTCGTCATGGTGTTCGAGAACCGGCTCGAGAGCGCCCGCACCGAGGAGCTGCTCGTCGCCGGCCTGGCCCAGTTGGCGCGAACCGTTGTCTACGTGGGCGGCGAACGTGTGGCCGCGCCGCACCGGGTGGCGGTGCCGCACGTGGGGGAGGAGCTGCTGCCGTTCGTCATGGCGATCGCTCCGCAGGTGGCGTGCTTGCTGTTGGCGCGCCGAGAGGCCGAGCTCGGTGCCAGCGCTTCGAGTCGTGGTGACGAACGGCAGCTCGTCGTGCAGAGGGCATGGTTCGGGCGGTGACGTCCGTGGGGCGCGTCCAGCGCGGTGGCCTTTGCTCGCATTCGCCATGACGGCATCGGACTGGAAGCGAGAGGGCCTCGCGCGAGCGACGATCGCGCACGTCATGCAGGATCTCGTCGAGGCCGGCGACACGCGGCTCGACCTCGTGGTAGATCGCAGGAACCGCGCTGCCATCGCCCTCGACGTGAGCCTCGGCTTCGTAGCCCGTCGCGAGCACGCCTGAGCCGGCGGTCGCACGGACGCTCACCGCCCGTCGCCGGCGTGTCGTCCAGAGCATGGGCCGATCGCCTCATGATCGCGGGCGTGCGCATCCAGCTCCGGGCGCGTGTGGCCGGGTCACTCGACGGACCCGCAACAACGCCATATCGTCGCCTTCGCTGAAGAAGCCCAGTTGCACCGATCGCTGCAGGGCCGTCCCGTTGCATGAGCGGTGCACGGCGATCCGGCTCGAGCCAATCCGGTCGAGCGAGTTCGAGCGCGATCGATGGGTGTCGAGGCATCGGCAGCTCTCAAACCAGGCGGAGGCAGATCATGCAGATCTTCGCGGAACTGATCGAGCTGAAGCCGGGATCCT
>SKWV01000328.1 GCA_007128755.1 Trueperaceae bacterium | reverse complement strand
CGGGCACGCCGGCGGCGCGCAGCGCCACGACCAGCGCGTCGGCGTCGGTGACGCCGGGGTACACCAGCGCCACCAGGGGCGCCTGCGCCTCGGGGACGTGATCGGGCCGAGCGGTCACGACGCGCCGGCGCGCTCCCGGGTGACCGCCCCACGCCGTCACCGCCACACCCGCCACGCGCGTCGCGCTCAAGACCTGATCGGCCTCGCCCGGATCCAAGAAGCCCGTGGACGCCACGCGCCCGCCGAGCGCCGCCGTCCGCAGCGCGTCGCCGTCCGCCTTCGGCGTCACCGCACGTCGCGCACGTCGATGCCGAGCGCGCGGACGCGATCCGCGAAGCCCTCCGCGTCGTCGCCCGCGACCCGCAGGACGATGCGACGGTGCTCCGTCGCCACCACCCCGGCCGTGACGGCGGCGATGATGTTCGACGGCGGGCCCGCCTGCGCCACGCGCGCCAACGCACCCGGCGCGTCCGGGAGGTCGACCGTGACGCGCACGCCCCCCTCGCGCAGGCCCAGGAACCGCACGAAGGCCCGGAGTACGTCGGTGATGGTGATCATCCCCACGACGGCGCCGCCCTCGACGACCGGGAGGCCGGAGATGCGGTGCTCCTCCATCAGCAGAGCCGCCCGCTCGAACGGCTCGTCGGGCGCGATCGTGATGACCGCGCGCTGCATCACCTCGGACACGGTGAGCTTGCTCAGCAGGTAGTTGAGCTCGTAGACCGACAGCGTCGTCGCCTTCGACGGCGTCGCCTCCTTGAGGTCGCGATCCGTCACGATCCCCACCAGGCGCGCGTCCTTCACGACGGGCAGGCGACGGAAGCCTCCCTCGCGCAGTCGTTGCATGGCCTCCATCACGGTGGCCTTGGGTGTCACCGACTGCGGGTCCTTCGTCATCCACTCGCGCACGAGCATGGCGCTCCTCCTCGAGCGGGGATCGGCCGGCCTCGCTGTGGGCGTGCCCCGCGGCGCCGCATGCTACCAGAGCCGATGGCCGTCACCGACGGCGGCGCCGCGAGGGTGGGCTCGCGAGCGTGCGATGATGCGCGCATGTCCAGGCGCGGAACGCGCGACCGAACGCCGGCCTCCACCCTGCTCGACCCGCTCGGCCAACCCTGGCCGGAGACGGGGCCGCCGCGCCGGATCGCCGTGCTCGGCTCGACCGGCTCGATCGGCCGCCAGACGCTCGAGGTGGCCGACTGGCTGGGCGCCGAGGTGACGGCGCTCGCGGCCGGCCGCGACGTCGACGGCCTGCTCGCGCAGGTCGAGCGCTTCCGCCCTGCCCTGGTGAGCTGCGCTCCCGAGGTCGCCGACAGGGTCCGCGCCGGCCTCCCCGTCCACACGCGGCTGGTGCCCGGCGCCGAGGGCGCGCGCGAGGTCGCGACGGCGGACGTCGACAGCGTGGTCGCGGCGATCCCCGGCTTCCGTGGGTTGGGGAGCGTGCGCGCCGCCCTCGCGGCCGGTCGTCACGTCGCGCTGGCCACGAAGGAGGCGATGGTCTGCGCCGGACCGCTGGTGTGGCGGGAGGCCCGCGCCGCAGGTGGCCGCCTCACGCCCGTCGACTCGGAGCACGCCGGGCTCTACCAGGCCCTGGTGGGCGAGGCCTGGGAGGGCGTGGCGACGCTGGTGTTGACCGCGTCCGGTGGCCCGTTCCGCGAAGGGCCCGCCGACCTCTCGCGGGTCACGCCCGAGCAGGCGCTGCGGCATCCCACGTGGCAGATGGGCCCGAAGGTGACGATCGACTCGGCTACGCTCTTCAACAAGGGGTTGGAGGTGATCGAGGCGAGCGTGCTGTTCGACGTCGAACTCGAGCGCATCGAGGTCGTCGTGCATCCGGAGTCGATCGTGCACGCTCTGGTGCGCTTCCACGACGGCTCGGTCAAGGCACAGCTCGGCCCCCACGACATGCGGCTGCCGATCCTCTACGCCCTGGCGGCTCCCGAACGCCCGAGCGTGCCGCTGGCGCCGCTCCCGCTCACCGGGACGCTCAGCTTCTTCGCGCCCGACCTGGGGCGCTTCCCGTGCCTGGCGCTCGCCTACGAGGCGGGACGCCGGGGCGGCACGGCGCCGCTCGTGCTCAACGCCGCCGACGAGGTGGCCGTGGAGGCGTTCGTCGCCGGACGCTTGCGATTCGACGCCATCCCCGACGTCCTGGAGCGCACGCTCGCGGCCGTTCCCGCCGCCGACCTGAGTTGGGACGTCCTGGACGAGATCGACGCGGCCGCGCGCTCGGCGGCCGCCGAGGCGGTCACGGCGGTGGCGTCATGATGCCGGGCCGCGGCTGGCGCCTCCCCTTCCGCCTGCTCGGTATCCCGGTGTCGCTCGATCCGACGTTCGCGCTGGTGCTGCCGCTGTTCGCATGGCTGATCGCCAACCAGGTCGGGGCGTTCGCCACGCTCCTGGCCCAAGTCGGCGTGGTGCTCGACGTCGATGCGCTCACGACCGGCTACACGCCCTACTACCTCGGCCTCGCCTCCGCCCTGGGGCTCTTCGCCAGCGTGGTCGTGCACGAGCTCGGTCACGCCGTCACGGCGCGGATGTACGGCGTGCAGACGAAGATGATCACGCTCTGGTTCCTCGGCGGCGTGGCGCAGCTCGAAGACATGCCGCGCGCCCGCGGCGCCGAGGCGGTGGTGGCGATCGTCGGACCGATCGTGAGCGGCGCCCTCTCCTTCCTCTTCGCCGGTGCGCTGCAGCTCTTCGGCCTGCAGGGCGGGTTCGCCTTCGTGATCGCCTACCTGGCGCTGATGAACGCCGGCCTCGCCATCTTCAACCTCTTGCCCGCGCTCCCGCTCGACGGCGGCCGGGTGCTGCGGTCGCTGCTGGCGATGGCGATGGAGCGCGAGCGCGCCACGGTGATCGCCGGCAACATCTCCCGGGTGGTGGCGGTGCTGCTCGGCATCTACGGCATCCTGACGTTCCAGCTCTTCCTCGTGATCATCGCCTTCTTCGTGTTCAACGCGGGGCAGGCCGAGGTCTACGCGGAGCGGGCGCGGCAAGTGTTCGAAGGCCGGCGCGTGGCCGACGTCATGACCGCCGACCCCGTCACCGTCGACCTCGACATGCCGCTCCTGCAGTTCCGGCAGCTGCGGGCGTTCAAGCCTCACCCCTGCTACCCCGTCGTCGACGCCGACGGCGTGCTCGCCGGCCTGGCGCGCATCGACGACGCCGACAAGGCCGACGACGACGCGCCGCTGTCGACCATCGTCAAGCAGGCGGAGACAGCCCGACCGGGTGAGGACCTGCAGCGGGCCGTGCAACGGCTCGCCGGCGGCGAGGCCGGGCGGCTCGTGGTCGTCGATCGCGACGAGCGCGTGGTGGGCATCCTCTCGCGCACCGACGTGGTCCGGCTGCTCCAGAACGAGGCGGCGCCGGCCTGACTGAGGCCGAGCCCCGGCTCGCGGAGGCTCGCGCGGCGCCGGCTCGGCGCGACGCCTGCGTGCCGGCGTACGCCCACTCGGGTCGCGTCCTGACATACTGAGCCCATGTCGTCCCCCACGGAGCCCACGTGCTGACCGCCATCGTGTTCATCGCCATCCTCATGACCGCGGTGCTGGTGCACGAGTTGGCCCACTACATCAACGCCCGCAGCGTCGGCGTGAGCGTTCGTGCCTTCAGCATCGGCATGGGTCCGGTGATCTGGCGCCGGCAGTGGCGCGGCACGGAGTGGCGCCTATCGCTGCTGCCGCTCGGCGGCTACGTCGACCTCCCCGGTATGGCCGCCACGGCCGACGAGGACGGCACGCTCCGGCACCCGAACGAAGGCATGGCCACGCGCTCGCTGCCGCAGAAGCTCTGGGTCCTCTCTGGCGGCGTGATCGCCAACTACGTGCTCGGCGTGTTCCTGCTCGCCGGCGCGGTAACGCTCGAGCCCGGGTTCCGCGAGCTCTTGGGCGGCGCGCCGACCGAGATCCACGGCGCGCAGGTCGTGACCGTGGGCGAGGGCTCCCTCGCGGAGTCGGTCGGCAGCCGGGAGGGCGACGTCCTCCTGCGCGTGAACGGCGTGCGCGACCCGACGCCGGCCGAGGTGGTCGAGACGCTCGGCACCGCCGATGCGTTGCGGCTGGAGCTCGCCGGCACGACCGGTCAGGTGCGCGAGATCGAGCTCGCCTGGCCCCCGGCCGGCACCCCGCCCGGTGAGCGGGCGCTTCTCGGCATCCAGCTCGCGCCGCTGAGCGTCGAGCCGATCGCCTACGGCGACGCGCTCGCCGAGAGCGCGGCGTTCGGCGTGCGCATGCTGCCCGAGATGGTCGTGGCGTTCGTCCGCGGGTTCGGCTCCGCCCTCACCGGTGCCACGAACGAGGACGTCGCCGGGCCCGTCGGCATGGTGAGCATGGTGGGTCAGGCGGCGCAGGTCGGCGTGGCGCCGGTGCTGCTGCTGGCCGCGCTCATCAACTTCTCGCTCGGCGTCTTCAACCTGCTGCCGATCCCCGGCCTCGACGGGGGCCGCATGCTGCTCGCGACCGTGGTCGCGGTGCGTGGCCGCCCCTTCCGGCCCGGCCAGGAGGAGGCGTTCCACTTCATCGGCATCATGGCCGTCCTCGCGCTGATCGTGCTCATCACCGTGCAGGAACTCGGTGGGCTGCTCGGTGGTTGACGCGCCGTCCTGTGCGGTGCTGATCCCGGCGTACAACGAGGCATCGACCGTCGAGGCCGTCATCCGCGTCGCGCTCGCCGCCGACGTCGGCCCGGTGGTCGTGATCGACGACGGGTCCAGCGACGACACCGCGGCCGTCGCGACGCGCGCCGGCGCGCTGCTGCTGCGCCTCGACGACAACCGCGGCAAGGGCGGGGCGCTGGAGGCCGGCGCCCGCTCGCGCTCCGAAGACGTGCTCGTCCTGCTCGACGCCGACCTCACCGGTCTGCTCCCCGCACACGTCCGGGAGTTGGCCGAGCCGGTCCGGTCGGGCCTCGCCGACATGACGCGCGGCGTGTTCGTGGGCGGCCGTTGGGCCACCACCGCCGCCCAGCGTCTGGCTCCCCAGCTGGCGGGGCAGCGAGGCGTGCTCAGGCACCTCCTGCTCGAGGTGCCCGGCCTCTCGACGTCGCGCTACGGGGTCGAGGTGGCGATCACGGATCACGCGCAGCGGAGCGAGTGGCGCTCGGTCGAGGTGCTGCTGCCCGGCGTCTCCCAGATCACGAAGGAGGAGAAGCGCGGGCTGGTGCGCGGCCTGTTCATCCGCTTGCGCATGTACCTCGAGATCGTACGCCAGGTCATCCGCCGCAAGCGCGACGACGGCAACCCCGGCTCGCCCGGCGGCGCATGAGCGCGGAGGCGAACGACCTCGTGATCGAGACGCTCACCGTCGGCGCGTTGGCGACGAACGCGTACCTCGTGGGCGATCCGGCGACGCGCGACGCGGTCGTGGTCGATCCCGGGTGGGAGGGCGAGCGCATCGTGCAGCGGCTGCGGGGCGGCG